>JAHHSH010000069.1 GCA_020025345.1 Oscillospiraceae bacterium
GGAGACAAAACCCGCGTCGGCGGCAGTATCTGCCCCGGCGGAGGTGAGCGGCAGCGCGTTACAGCGCGCCATCGGCAAGGGCTTGGGCGAGCAGGCAGGCGCGCTGACGGCGGAATTGTTAAAAACCTGCGCCCCGCTGGACATCGTGCAGCAGGAGATCATCCCGGCGCTGGACGAGGTGGGTCGCGGCTTTGAGAGCAAGCGGGTGTATTTGCCCCAGCTTCTGATGAGCGCCGAGGCTGCCAAGAGTGCTTTTGAAAAGATCAAGGCCGCTATGAGTGATGCGCCTGCCAAGACCACCGGCTGCGCTGTGGTAATAGCGACGGTACAGGGAGATATCCACGACATCGGCAAGAATATCGTGCGGCTCCTGCTGGAAAACTACGGCTTTGCCGTGACGGATCTGGGGCGGGATGTGGCGCCGGAGCAAATCGTGGCGGCGGTGGAGGCGTGCCATGCGCCATTGGTGGGACTCAGTGCGCTGATGACCACGACGGTACCCGCCATGGAGGAGACCATCCGACAGCTGAGGGAAAAGGCACCGTGGTGCCGCATTGTGGTAGGCGGTGCCGTGCTGACGCGGGACTACGCCGCAGCCATCGGTGCCGATCACTACGCCAAGGACGCCATGGAGACGGTGCGCTACGCCGAGGAAATTCAAAAAGAGATGTAAATAGAGAAAAAGCTCGGATCTTTTGATCCGAGCTTTTTGCGTCTTTATTTCTTGGGCGCTTTTCGTACACGGCGGCGGAAAGCCAGCGCGTGAAGAGGATAGTAGATGACCATGCCAAGAAGCAGGCCTGCGGCGTTCAGAATGAGATCGTTCACATCGAAGCTGCGCCCCACAAAGGGCTGGATAAATTCGATGGCGAAAGAGGTCAGCATGCCCGCCAGCAGTGTGTGCGGCCAGGCGGCGCGCTGACGGAACTGGGGGTAGAGACAGCCAAAGGGCAGGAAGAGGAAAATGTTGGCAATGCGTTCGCCGTTGAAATTTCGGAAGAAATTGGGAATGAAATTGTAGAGGAATTCCCGATCCAGCCAGATACCGCCGCTCCACTCATGGTAGAAGAGAAAATAGTAGCAGCTGCTGATGAGGGATTGGAGCAGCGTCAGACCAATCAGCGCGGTGAAGTAGGCCACAAACAGGGAGGATAGAAAGATGCGGGGGGAGGAATCCCGGGGAACCTGCCGATCCTTATAGATGGCGTAGATAATGGCGGCGATCAGCGCAAAGGGGAGGAGCTGTAAAAAGTAGCCCAGATATGTATCGAAAAAGAGATATTGAAAAGTAACGTGATTCGGAATCATAGGAATGCTCCTTTGCTCATAGGTGATATAACTTTTAGTATAGTGAAAATCTATGGGGAATGCAAGAAAAAACGGTCTGCCGAAGAGACAGACCGTTTCTATATGTTTGAGAGAAATGAAAAAATCAGAGCACCTTGGAGAGGAAGTCCTTCAGACGATCACACTTGGGGTGGTTGAAGATCTCGTCGGGGGTGCCTTCCTCCATGAGCATACCGTCTGCCATGAAAAGAACACGGTTGCCCACCTCACGGGCAAAGCCCATCTCGTGGGTCACCACCACCATGGTCATGCCATCGTGTGCCAGTTCCTTCATGACCTCCAGCACCTCGCCCACCATTTCGGGGTCCAGAGCAGAGGTGGGCTCGTCGAAGAGCATCACGTCCGGCTCCATCATCAGCGCCCGGACGATGGCCACACGCTGCTTCTGACCGCCGGAGAGCTGTACCGGATAAGCACCGCCGCGGTCGCCCAGACCGACACGCTCCAGAAGCGCCTGTGCTTTTTCCTGTGCCTCGGCCTTCTTCATGCCCTTGACCTTGATGGGGGCCATGATCATGTTCTCCATGATGGTCTTGTGGGGGAAGAGGTTGAAGTGCTGGAACACCATGCCCATGTGCTGGCGGTGCAGGTTGATGTCCACTTTTTTGTCGGTGATGTCTACGCCGTCAAAGAGAATCTGTCCGCCGGTGGGTTCCTCCAGCAGGTTGAGGCTGCGCAGGAAGGTGGACTTACCGGAACCGGAGGGACCGATGACCACCATCACGTCGCCGCGCTTGATGTCCACATTGATGCCGTCCAGAGCCTTGATAGCTCCGTTATTATAGTGCTTTTTTAGGTCGATGACCTGAATGAGATTATCGTTCGTCGCCACGGCGCATTCTCCTTTCGATTGCTTCGATGCCCTTGCTGGCAGGATAGTTGATGCAGAAATAGATGGCAGCCACCAGCATGTAGGGCCCCAGAGAGATGGCAGTGGTACCGGCCACGTTCTTGGCGGCCCACATCAGTTCCATCATACCGTAGGCCGAGCAGATGGAGGACTCCTTAAACATAGTGACCACTTCGTTGGCCAGTGCCGGCAGCACGTTCTTCACGGCCTGCGGCAGAACGACCATATACATAGACTGCCACTTAGTCATACCCAGAGAGCGGGCAGCCTCCGACTGGCCCTTGTCCACTGCCAGAATACCGGCACGGAAGATCTCCGCCACGTAGGCGGAACTGTTGAGGGCCAATGCCACCACGAAGGGGATAAACATATTGAGGCGGATAAAGCCAAAAGAGATATTAGGAATTTTGATCACGTTGAAAAGACCAAAATACACGATGCTCAGCTGCACCATCAAAGGGGTGGAGCGGAACACGGCGATATAGGCACCGGAAATGCCGTGGATGAACTTATTTTTGCTCAGACGCATCAAGGCCAGCAGCAGAGCAGGAATCACTGCCAACAGTACGGCTGCGATGGACAGGGCCAGTGTATTGGCCACGCCGTCGATGAAGTAGGGAGCGTACTTGGGCAGGAATGAGAAGTTCAAGAAACTGGCAGGACCCGGATTCGTGAATGCGTTGACGATGGAATCAAACATGAGGGGGGAACCCTTCCTTTCCTAAGTAATGACAGCCCATCGTGGAAAGCCGGAGTCCCGGCTTTCCACGATGGTTAGATGTTGAATTTTAATGAGGGGATGCGATTAGTCCAGAGCCTGAGCGGACAGCTCGTTAGCCTGCTCGATCCAGCTCTCCATGGTGCCGTCGGTGGTCACCTTGGCGATGGTCTTGTTGATCTCGGGCAGCAGGCCATTGGGATCACCCTTGGCAACCCAGACGCGGTAAGGCTCAGCGGCCTCACCCATGTCAATGGCGACAGCGGCCAGATCGGGGTTGGCGGCCAGGTACTTGTTTGCTACAGCACCATCCAGCACAAGGGCGTCGCACTTGTCGTTGACCAGGTTGTTGACCAGATCCACCACGGAGCTCATCAGCTGAGGAACAGCGCCGTTCATATCATTGGTGACAACGTCGGCCTTGGTGGTAGCCATCTGGGCACCTACGGTCTTACCGTTAAAGTCATCCAGAGACTTGTACTGACCTTCGTTACCCTTCTTGGTGATGATGACGGGAGGCAGGTCTGCATAGTAGGGATCGGAGCAATCGGCGTTAACGGCACGATCGTCCTTGTACTCCATGGCGGCGATAACCATATCGCAGTTGCCCTGAGCCATCAAGGTCATCAGATTGTCAAAGTCCATGTGAACCACTTCGAAATCAGCGCCCATGTCCTTGGCAACCTGCTCGCCCAGGGAGACGTCGATGCCGACGATCTTGTCCTGACCGTTGTCCAGGATGTGGAACTCAAAGGGGGGATAGTCAGCGGAGGTACCCATCACAATCTTGGCGGGCTTTTCTGCGTTGCCGCCGTCGTTGTTGCTGCCGCCGCCACAGGCGACCAGCGAGAGGGCCATCATCATGGCCAGAACCAAAGCAATAATCTTTTTCATTTCTCTTCTGCCTTTCTCAAACATAAAATTTGGATCTATATTCTAACCTAACGAAGTAGGAATACAGATGCGGTTGTGTTCTCCTTGGAACAATGCTTACTATACACGCATGGCGTTTGATTGTCAATGAAAAAATGAATAAAATTTCAAAATATTTTCAATATAGCCTGTATAAACCGCTGAAACAGGGGGGTGTAATGCATTTATACAGTGAATATATGCATAAATATACACATATGCAGAATAAATAAAAAAGAGAGGGCGCCCCTTATGGGACGCCCTCTGTGGAAAAACAGGTTATTCGTTGATGATACGGCAAGCGCCGAAGTAGGTGGAAGCGTAGTAGCTCTCGCCCAGATAGTTAATGGTGACACCGTAGCTGGAGCTGGCGTGGATAAACGCGCCGCCGCCCAGATAGATGCCCACATGGCCGATGGAGCCGGAGCCGGGATCGGTGGAGAAGAACACCAGATCGCCTGCCTGGCGCTCTTCGGAAGTGACAGGTGTGCCGGCATAGTATTGACTGCTGGCACCATGGGACAGAGAATAGCCCAGCTGAGCAAAGACCTGCATAGTGAAGCCGGAGCAGTCGATGCCGCTGTAGCTGACACCGCCGTAGACGTAGGGCGTACCCAGATAGGTATAGGCGATGGACTCCATTTGACCGAACAGGGTCTGGGTTGCTGCAGTGCCCTCGTAGTCGCTGTAGGCTACGCCGCGGCAGTCGCTTGCTTTCAGATAGCCGGTGTTGCCGGCATAGGAAACCAGATACCAGTCGCCGGAGATACCCTCCAGACGACCTACCTTGCCGGAGGCCATGGAGCGCAGGGGATAGGCATCCTCGCTGGGGTCAGAGAGAAGGTAGAGGCCATCGTTCACGGCCATGACGCCGTCATACTGGGCCAGAAAAGCATTGCGGGCGGCTTCCTCTTGAGCGGCCTGCTCCTCCTCAATCTGCTGTTCTTCACGAACCAGCAGCGCCTGCGCGGAGAGCTCGGAGAGGGTCATGGTGCTGCGCTGCTGCAGAAGACCGACATCGCAGGCCACAGACAGACCGTTTGCCAGGGCGTTCTCACCGGTGCTGGTGATGCCGGAGGCGGACAGCGTTTCTACCGCTTCACTATAAGCGAGATCCTCCTGCGGGGCTGCATCGTCGGCGTAGGCCAGTGCAACGCCGGAGAGCGTCATGGTTACTGCCAGAAAAAGGCAGGAAAGTTTTCGATTCATATTTATAAAACCTCACATGGTAAAAATCATCGAGAAGTATCATACCATATTTATTTCACAAAAGCTACATAAAAATTACAAAATAGTAACACAAATTCCAAAATAGTTAAAACGTACAAAAAATAGGGCGGTTAGCACAGCGAAACAGAGAAATTTAGGGAAAATAGCACCGGAAATGGAGCGCGAAAGGGGGTGGCAGCGGTGTGGAGACAGGGAAAGTGCGCGGATTTACACCGTTTTCCCGTGGCGGATGTTGAAAAAAGAAACAGATTTTTTGGAGAAAATTCGAAAAGGGAGGGAACTTTCCGCAGGAACGCTCCGTCTAATGGATAGACAGGGCGGTGAGAAAGCCCTGCAGAATTCTGAATTTCGATTAAGGAGATTACAAACAATGAAGAAAGTTCTGTCTTTGATCCTGTGCGCTGTGATGGTGCTGGCTCTGGTGGCCTGCGGCAGTAAGAACGGCGGCGACACTGATAAGGGTATCGGTGACGGTATGCCCCTCAAGGAGATGGCTGAGAAGCTGCTGGAGGGGCTGAACGAGGAGGAACTGCCCATGATGATGCCTCCCGCAACGCTCTCTGAGATGGCAGAGGGAATCCCTCTGGAGGATGGCATGACCAAGGAGCAGGTGGTGGATGAGCTGTTCAAGTCCTATCTGTTCGTTCCTGCCATTGAGGGTGCTGATGTGGTAACCTATGACTCTGCCATTGGCAGCATTGCTCACTCCGTGGTGCTGCTGCGCCTGCCGGAGGGTGTCGATGTGGAGGCTGTCCGCGCCGACATCGAGGCCAATGCCAACCCCGCCAAGTGGATCTGTGTGGAGGCAGAGAAAGTGAACGTCGTTGCTCACGGCAACACCATTTTGCTGGTCATGTCCGAGACCAAGACCGCCGATACCATCGCTGCCAACTTCGATGCCCTGTGGGCCTGAGTTACAGCGGATTACACATTGGACAGAGCCTCCGCTTCCGGCGGAGGCTCTGTTACGATTACCATGACCCGGAGGATATCCTATGCTATTTTCCAGCATCAGTTTTCTATATCTGTTCTTGCCGGCACTGGCACTTTATTATATAGTGCCGCAGCGGTGGCGTAACTATGTGCTGCTGGTGGCCAGCCTGCTCTTTTACTTCGTGGGAGAGCCGGTGTATGTGCTGCTGTTGCTCTTTTCCTCGCTGTCGGACTATGCCCACAGTCTGTATATTGAAAAGCACCGCGGCACGAAAAAGGCAAAAGGGGCGCTGATTTCCTCCATCGTCATCAATCTGGGGATGCTGTTCTTCTTCAAGTACACGGATTTCCTCATCGGTGCGGTGAATGGCCTTGCGGGAACGAACATCCCGCTCACCGGTGTGGAATTGCCTATCGGTATCAGCTTTTTTACTTTCCAGACCATGAGCTATACCATCGACGTATACCGCGGCGACGCCCACGCTGAGCGGAATCTGGCTACGATGGCCACCTTCGTCTGCCTGTTCCCGCAGCTGGTGGCAGGCCCCATCGTTCGCTATACCGATGTCTCCCGCGAGCTCCATGCGCGGCGCACAACGCTGGACGGCTTCTATCTGGGCGTGCGGCGCTTTGCGGTGGGTTTGGGGAAAAAGGTGCTCATCGCCAATGCACTGGGGGAGTTTTGCACCCTGTTCCGCGCCAGCACCGACCAATCGGTGGCCTTCTATTGGGTCTACGGCGCGGCGTTTTCCCTGCAGATCTACTTCGATTTTGCCGGTTATTCCGACATGGCCATCGGTCTTGGTCATATGCTGGGATTCCACTTCCCGGAGAACTTTGACTATCCCTTTATCTCCCAGAGCGTTACCGAGTTCTGGCGGCGCTGGCACATGACGCTGGGCGGCTGGTTCCGCGACTATCTCTATATCCCCTTGGGCGGTAACCGGGTCAGCCGGGGGCGCTGGATCTTCAATGTGATGGTGGTGTGGGCCGCCACCGGATTGTGGCACGGTGCTGCGTGGAACTTCCTCTGGTGGGGGCTTTACTTCGGTGCCTTTCTGGTGCTGGAGAAGTTGGTGCTGAGCCGTGTTTTAAAGAAGGTGTGGGCACCCGTGCGCTACCTCTATATGCTCCCGGTGCTGCTGGTGAGCTTTATCATCTTCAACGCCTCCGGACTGGGACAGCTGACCGGGGACTTGAGGGCGCTGTTTGGACTGGGTGGTTTGCCGCTGTGGAGCTTTGATACGGGCTACTATGTCCAAAGCTACGGCTTGCTGCTGCTCATCGCCGTTGTGGGCGCAACGCCTCTGATGAAGAAGCTGTGGGCGCGCATTACAGAGACAAAGCCGGGGGCGGCGGCAGCGACGGTGGCAGAGCCGGTTTTTGTGCTGGCGATGCTGCTTTTGACCACGGCCCATCTGGTGGACGGGAGCTTCAATCCCTTCCTGTATTTCCGATTCTAAGGAGGCTGCCATGGAAAAAATAAAGAAGATCGCGGTGGTGGCCGTCTTTGTGCTGACACTTTTCGGAATTGCAGCAGCCCATCTGCTGCTGCCGGATGAAACGCTGTCCACAGCGGAGCGGCGCAAGCTGGCACAGGCACCGGAAATCACAGTAAAAGCTGTTTTCAGCGGCGACTATTTTGAAGATCTGGAAAAATATCTGCTCGATCAGTTCCCGGGACGGCAGGGGTTTCGTACGATGAAGGCTGTCTTTCGCCAGCAGGTGCTGGGGATGAAGGACAACAATAAGCTCTATCAGGCGCAGGGGCACCTCATGAAGCTGGAGCCCCATGGGGAGGCTGCGCAGACTACAATGGCTGTGGGTAAGATCAACGCCATGATCGACGCACACCCGGAGATGGCGGCGGCCTATTATGCGGTTATCCCCGATAAAAACTATTTTCTGGCGGAGAAAAACGGCTACCCTGCCATGGATTATGGGGCGCTGCTGCAGCAGACGGCCAAGATCCGTGGAACGTATGTGGATATCTTTCCCTATTTGACCGTAGAGGATTACTACCGCACCGACAGCCATTGGCGGCAGGATCGCATTCTGCCCACGGCGCAGGCGCTGGCACAGGCCATGGGCGTGACCATTGATGGGGAGGACGCCTATACGGTGGAGAAACGACCGGGGTTTTATGGCGTGTACGCAGGGCAGGCGGCTCTGCCGGTGGAGCCGGATACGCTCTTTGTGATGGAGAGTGATGTGACCCGGGACGCCGTGGTGACCAGCCTGGAGCACCCGGCTATGAAGAGCGTCTATACTTGGGAGGATTTTGAGGG
>JAHHSH010000007.1 GCA_020025345.1 Oscillospiraceae bacterium
CCGCTGTGGCCATCGGCCTGGGCATCAACGCCGCCAAGGAGAAGTTCAGCTTCCTACCGAAGCTGTGCCAGGAGATCAGCGATCTCATCACCATCATCCTCAGCTTTGTGGTCAACAAGTTCGGTCCTGTGGCAATCTTCTGCCTCATCACCCGCACCTGTGCCGCCTACGGTGTGCAGTATCTGAAGCCCGCGCTGGCCTACATGGTTCTCACCACGGTTATGCTGCTTCTGGTGCTGTTTCTGGGCTACCCCCTGTTCGTCTGGGTCTTCACCCGCAAGAATCCTCTGATCTTCGCCAAGAAGATGGCCAAGGTGGCTCTGTTCGGTTTCTCCACCTCCTCCAGCGCCGCCACCCTGCCTCTGAATATCAAGACTGCCACCGATGAGATCGGTATCGAAGATGACATCGCCTCCTTCGTCCTGCCTCTGGGTATGACCATCAACATGGACGGCACCGCCATCATGCAGGTCATCGCCGCTCTGTTCATCGCAGGCTGCGCCGGATACGAGGTGTCCTTCACCTCCCTGCTGCTCATCGGCCTGCTGGCCATTGTGGCCTCTATCGGCACCCCCGCCGCACCCGGCGCCGGCGCCGTGATTCTCTTCACCATTCTCTCCGGCGTAGGTTTTGTCAACGAGCCCGCTCTGATGGCCTACACCTTGATCCTCGCCATCAACCGTCCCATTGAGATGCTGGTCACCTCCTTGAACGTGGTGGGCGACACCTCCTGCGCCATGGTGGTTGCCAAAACCGAGAATGCGCTGAATGCGGACATCTACAACGCACCCGCGAAATAAGCGCCCCCCATGCCATGCGCCATTACGCAATCTCGCCCCGTGGCGCCGGGCATCTATCAACAAGAATACCCTGTGCCGCAGCGCTATCAACGCGCTGCGGCCTGTTCTCAAACATCGCCGTTTCCGGCGAAAAACTGCATCGTGCGCCAAAACCCATATGAATCCGGACTTGTCTAAAACGCAAGTCCATTCCGCACTGGACGAAGCGGGACATATCTGTTATCATTGTGACGGTAACGATGCACTCACCCACAGAATTTGACCGATCCCTGCCCCGGATCGCCCGTGATCTGAGGGCTTGGCATACAGAAACATAACAACACTACGAATGAAATAATAGGGAGGACACACCGATGAAACGTGAAGTCATTGTCGCCTGCGACTTCTCCACCCGTGAGGAGACGCTTGCATTTTTGGATCTTTTTAAAGAGGAGAAGCCGTTCATCAAGATCGGCATGGAGCTGTACTATTCCTGCGGACCGGATATCGTCCGCCAGATCAAGGATCGCGGCCACAAGATCTTTTTGGATCTGAAGCTCCACGACATTCCCAACACCGTCTACCGCGCCATGCGCAATCTGGCCGATCTGAAGGTGGACATGGTCAACGTCCACGCCGCCGGCACTTCCGAGATGATCCGTGCCGCGCGCCGCGCTCTGGACGAAAAGGGCTCTGACGCTATTCTGCTGTCTGTGACCCAGCTGACCAGCACCACCGAGGAGATCATGCAGCAGGAGCTGTGGATCCCCCATCCCATGGCTGACACGGTTCGTCACTACGCCGCTGTCTCTCAGGGCGCAGGCTGCCACGGCGTAGTTTGCTCCCCGCTGGAGGTGCAGGACGTGATCCGCGAGTGCGGCGAGGGCTTCATCACTGTCACCCCCGGTATCCGCTTCACACAGGACGAAAAGGGTGACCAGAAGCGCGTCACCACCCCCGCCGGTGCCCATCATCTGGGTTCCCACTACATCGTCATGGGTCGTCCCATCACCACCGCCGCCGATCCTGTGGCCGCCTATCGCCGCGCCACAGCTGCCTTTGAGAAAGGAATTGAAGAATAATGAAAAGACTGATTGCCAAGGACCTGCTGTCCATCCGCGCCGTATTCCTGCGCCCCGCCGAGCCCTTCACCTGGGCCAGCGGCATCAAGAGCCCCATCTACTGCGATAACCGTCTGACGCTGTCTGACGTCACCGTACGCGACCATGTGGAAAACGCACTGGCTGAGATCATCCGCCGGGAATATCCCGAGTGCGAAGCTGTCATGGGTACCAGCACCGCCGGTATCGCCCACGCCGCTATTGTCGGCACCATTTTGGGGCTGCCCATGGGCTATGTCCGCAGCAGCAACAAAGATCACGGCCGCAACAACAAGATCGAGGGTCGCTGCGAGCCGGGCACCAAGGTGGTGGTCATTGAGGATCTGATCTCTACTGCCGGCAGCTGCGTGGACGTGGTCGAGGCTCTGCGCGAGGCCGGTGCTGAGGTACTGGGCGTCGCCTCCATCTTCACCTACGGCATGAAGAAGTCCGAGGAGCGTCTGGCCGAGCACAAGGTGCGCAACGTATCCGCCTCTGACTACGACACCCTGCTGGATGTCGCCGCCGAGGAGGGCTACATCAAGGCCGAGCAGATTCCCGCACTGCTGGCTTTCCGTGCCAACCCCAGCGACGAGAGCTGGATCAGCAAGTAATATAAGCAAACAAAAAATCCCCGTTCTCACGAGAGAACGGGGATTTTTTTATGAAGTGAACTTACTTCTTGATGACTGTACCGTAGCAGGTGCCGAATGCGCAAGTGGCATTGGCCTCATCGGTATCGATGTGCATAGCCAGAGCGAACTTGGGGCTGACGCGAACGACAACGTCGTCCAGCTCAGCGCTGCGCTCAGAGTCAATGCGAACCTTGACAACTTCCTTGTCTGCCACGTTGAAGTTAGCAGCATCCTCGGGAGTCATGTGGATGTGACGCTTTGCCACGATCACGCCCTCGGTCAGCTCCACCTCACCGGCAGGGCCCACCAGCTTGCAGCCGGGGGTACCGGCGATGTCACCGGACATACGAACCATACCGGGCACGCCCAGCACGCGGGCATCGGTCAGGGAAACCTCAACCTGAGACTCAGGACGGGCAGGCCCCAGAATGATGACGTTGCTGATGGTCTTCTTGGGGCCAACAATGTCCACACGCTCCTGACATGCAAACTGGCCGGGCTGGGACAGATCCTTCTTGTGGGTCAGCTTTGCGCCCTCACCGAACAGAGCAGCGATATGCTCCTCGGTCAGATGTACGTGTCTTGCAGAAGTCTCTACCAAAACTTTGTTTTCCATATCTTTTCTCCTTTACTTCGTGAGTGTTCTCACTAAAAAACAACATATATTATACTACAATCTTTTGTAAAATGAAAGGCTAATTCCAACGATAAACGACAAAATCACGCGCTGTTTCTGATGAATTTGTTTAAAGATCATAGAGTGCGACGCCTGTTTTGCCGTCAAAATCCTCCATCATGACGCTGACCATTTCATCGCGTGAGGTGGGGACGTTTTTGCCCACATAGTCCGCCCGGATGGGCAGCTCCCGGTGGCCGCGGTCAATAAGTACCGCCAGCTGGATCGCGCGGGGCCGTCCGGCACGCACCACGGCCTCGATGGCGGCACGCACCGTGCGTCCGGTATAGATCACGTCGTCCACCAGCACCACGGTGCAATCCTTCACGTCACAAGGGATATAGCTGTCAGACGTGGTGGCCTGGGGGCCGATCTCCGTCAAATCGTCCCGGTAAAGGCCGATGTCGATATGTCCCACCGGCACAGACACACCTTCGTATTTCTCAATATTCTCCGCCAGCATCTTGGACAGCGGGATACCGCGGCGGCGGATGCCCAAAAGGCAGATATGCTCCGCGCCGTTATTCTTTTCAATGATCTCATGGGCAATGCGCGCCATGGAGCGCCGCATCTGCGCCTCGTCCATAATAGACGCCTTATATGTCATATCCGTCCCTCGTTTCACGTTTTTTTCATTGTACCATTCCCGCCTTGAAAAGTAAAGGAGCGGCCGCCGCTGTCGGTCGCTCCTTTTCTGTTTACGCGTCCTTTTTGCTGCGCCGTGCTGCGGCGGCCAGCATGAGCTTGATCCGGTTGAGCTGATTGACCTCACTGGCGCCGGGATCGTAGTCCACAGCGGCAATATTGGCCTGCGGGTACTCGCTGCGCAGCCGTTTGATCACGCCCTTGCCCACCACATGGTTGGGCAGGCACGCAAAGGGCTGGATGCACACGATGTTGGGCGTGCCGCTCAACAAAAGTTCCACCATCTCGCCCGTGAGGAACCAACCCTCGCCATACTGATTGCCGATGGAGAGGAAGGGTTTTGCCAGCTCCGCCACCTTCTCGATGGGCAGGGGCGCTTCAAAGCGCCGGCTCTTTTCTAAGGCACGGATCGCCGGCATACGCAAAGCTCGGATGGCGCGGATTCCCACTTTTGAAGTCGCTGCCGCCTTCCAGCTCACACCCAGATACTCATGGCGATACTGGCTGTTGTAGAGGGAGTAGTTCATGAAATCCATCAGATCCGGCACCACGGCCTCGGCTCCCTCCCGCTCCAGCAGCTCCACCACATGGTTGTTGGCCAGAGGCATATATTTCACCAGGATCTCACCGACGACGCCTACTCGCGGCTTCACCATGTCCTCGTGGATGGGAAGTGTATCAAACGCCTCCACGATCTCACGGCAGAGGTCTTTATATGTATCCCGGCTCTTGGGGTTAACCAGCGAGTCAATGCAGCGCTCCCGCAGCTGATCGTGGAGCGCATCAGCGCTGCCCGGTGTCACCTCATAGGGCCGCACACGATACACACAGCGCATAAAGAGGTCGCCGTACACAATGGCCCGCGCCGCAGCCAGCAGCAGCGCAGGCGGCAGCTTAAAGCCCTCGTTCTTCTCCAAGCCGCCGGCGTTGAGGGAAATCACAGGGATATGGGACAAGCCCACCTTATCCAGCGCACGGCGGATAAAGCCCACATAGTTGCTGGCACGGCAGCAGCCGCCGGTCTGGCTCATCAAAAGCGCCAGATGATCCGTGTCGTACCGTCCCGACAGCACCGCCTCCATCATCTGTCCCACCACCGTAATGGAGGGGAAGCAGGCATCGTTATTCACATACTGCAGGCCTGTCTCGATAGCGGTGCGATTGTCATTTTTCAAAATTTCCACGTTAAATCCATAGCGCCGGAACACAGGCTCCAGAATCTCAAAGTGGATGGGGCTCATCTGGGGTGCCAGAATGGTGTAGCCCTCCTTGAACATCTCCCGGGTAAACTCCGTGCGGTGATAAGCACTGCTGCGCTGGTGCGGGTGTACCCCCTGCTCGCGGCGCATATTCATGGCGGCAATGAGGCTGCGAATACGGATGCGGGCCGCGCCCAGATTGTTCACCTCGTCGATTTTCAGCACAGTGTAGAGCTTGTTGCTGCCCTCCAAAATCTCCGCCACCTGATCGGTGGTGACGGCGTCCAGACCACAGCCGAAGGAGTTCAGCTGCACCAGCTCCAGATCCTCCCGCCCGCAGACAAACTGTGCGGCGTTATAGAGGCGGGAGTGGTACACCCACTGATCCAGTACGCGCAGGGGGCGGTCGGGACGGCGGTTGATAGGAAGGCTGTCCTCAGTGAGCACCGCCAGATCATAGGAGGTAATCAGCTCCGGGATGCCGTGGTTGATCTCCGGGTCGATGTGGTAGGGACGGCCTGCCAGCACAATGCCGCGCTTGCCGTTTTCTGCCATCCAGTGGAGTACCCGCTGGCCCTCCGTCCGCACATCGGCCTTGGCACGCAGCTGCTCCTGCCATGCCGCATGAACGGCGGCACGCACTTCCTTTTCCGCCACATTCCACTCCTGCTGCATCAGCTGCACCAGCCGGTCGGCAGCCGTCTTTTCGCTGGTCATGGCGATGAAGGGACGCACATAGCGCACCTCGCCGCGGCTCACCGCCTCCACGTTGTTCTTCAGATTCTCCGGGTAGCTGACCACGATGGGGCAGTTATAGTGGTTCTGGGCGCTGTCCGTCTCCTGATGCTCAAAGAACACACAGGGGTGGAAAATGGTCTTGATGCCGTGGTCAATGAGCCACTGCACATGGCCGTGAGCCAGCTTGGCCGGATAGCACTCCGACTCCGAGGGAATGGACTCCATGCCCAGCTCATAGATCTTACGGCTGGAGAAGGGGGAGAGCACCACGGAAAAGCCCAGCTGGCGGAAGAAGGTCGCCCAGAAGGGATAGTTCTCATACATATTCAGAACCCTCGGAATACCGATGACGCCGCGGGGCGCCTCCTCCGGCTTGAGGGCGGGATAGTCGAACATCCGCTTGCGCTTAAAGGCCACCAGATTGGGGGCCTTTTTTGCGTTGCCACCGCCGCCCAGACCCTTTTCGCAGCGGTTGCCGGTGATATGTCGGCGGCCGCCGGGGAACGTATTGATGGTCAGCATACAGTTGTTGCTGCATCCGCCGCACCGGGTGGTGGCTGTGGTATAGTGCAGCTCAAGAATCTCCTCCATGGGCAGCATGGTGCTCTTTTGTCCATGATAGTGACTCCGGGCGATCAGTGCCGCACCGAAAGCGCCCATCAAACCTGCAATATCCGGGCAGGTGACCTCTCGGCCCGAAACTCTTTCAAAGGCACGCAGCACGGCCTGATTGTGGAACGTGCCGCCCTGCACCACGATGTGCTCGCCCAGCTCCTGGGCGTTGGCCAGCTTGATGACCTTAAAGAGGGCATTTTTGATCACGGAGTAGGCAAGGCCCGCTGAGATATCCGAAACCTCAGCGCCCTCCTTCTGGGCCTGCTTCACGTTGGAGTTCATAAACACGGTACACCGGGTGCCCAAGTCCACCGGGTGGGGAGCAAACAGCGCCTGCGCCGCAAAATCCGGGGCCGTATAGCCCAGCGATGCGGCAAAATTCTCAATGAATGAGCCACAGCCGGAGGAGCAAGCCTCGTTGAGGATCACATTGTCCACCACGCCGTTCTTGAGGCGGATGAACTTCATGTCCTGCCCGCCGATGTCCAGCACGCAGTCCACCTGCGGATCAAAGAATCGGGCGGCCGTACAGTGCGCCACCGTCTCCACTTCCCCCTCATCGAGACAGAACGCAGATTGCAGCAGCGCCTCGCCATAGCCGGTAGAACAGCTGCGGACGATCCGCGCCTTTTCCGGCAGCTTTTCCCGCAAAAGGCGCATGGCCGTAATGGCCGTCTGGATGGGATTTCCCTGATTGCCCGCATAGAAGGAGAACAGCAGCTCGCCCTCCTTACCGATGAGCGCCAGCTTCGTGGTGGTAGAACCGGCATCAATGCCCAAAAAGCACTCACCCTCATATTCCTCGATGGCACCCTTGCGCAGCACGGCCTGATCGTGACGGTCACGGAAGCTCTGATAATCCTCCTCGCCCGAAAAGAGCGGCTCCAGACGCTTTACCTCAAACTGCACCTGCACGCCCTTTTCCAGCTGCTCCAGCAGTGCATCCAGTGCCACGGCCTGTGCATCCTCCGCCTCCAGAGCCGTACCCAAGGCGGCGAAGAGGTGGGAGTTATCCGGGTCGACAATATTTTCCGGGGTTAAATGCAGCGTGCGGATGAACGCATTTTTCAGCTCCGGCAAAAAGTGGAGCGGCCCGCCCAAAAAGGCCACGCAGCCCCGAATGGGCTTGCCGCAGGCAAGGCCGGAGATCGTCTGGTTGACCACCGCTTGAAAAATCGAGGCGGCCAGATCCGCCTTGGTGGCGCCCTCATTGATGAGGGGCTGAATATCCGTCTTGGCAAACACGCCGCACCGGGCGGCAATGGGATAGATTTCCTGATAGTGGGCGGCCTCCTCATTCAGTCCGCCGGCATCCGTCTGTAAAAGAGCCGCCATCTGGTCGATGAAAGAACCGGTTCCGCCGGCGCACACGCCGTTCATCCGCTCCTCCAATCCGCCGGTGAAGTAGATGATCTTGGCGTCCTCGCCGCCCAGCTCAATGGCCACATCGGTCTGCGGTGCCGTAAACTCCACAGCCGCACTGGTGGCCACCACCTCCTGCACAAACTCAATCCCCAGTGCCTTTCCTACGCTGATCGCTCCCGAGCCGGTGATCTTCACACGCAGCATGCACGGCCCAATCTCCTGCCGCGCCTCTTTCAAAAGCTCTGCCAACGTCTTTTGCGTATGGGCATGGTGACGGCGGTACTTTCCAAAAAGCACCGTACCTTCCTCATCTATAATCACTAATTTTACCGTGGTCGATCCAATGTCGATCCCCGCTCTGCATTCTCTCACAACTGCCGCCTCCTGCCCAGTCATTGTCCCTCTTATAGGAATATTTTTTCATTATTATGGTAATGACAGAATGTGAATATTTTATGAACTCTCTGTCAAGAGTCCGTTAATATACCGCAGTTTACTACCAAGAAAAGCGCCTATATTCCGGCAGAATATAGGCGTTTTCCCTTTTTTTATAAAACATCTGGAACTTATGCAGTTTTTAGCCTTAGGCCACTCTTAGCGGCGCATCTGCGCATTGATGCGCCGAATATTTCGCCGGATGGCAAGATAGATAAAGCACCAGATAATGCCATATCCCGCCAGAAAAGCAGCCGTAAAGATCAGCAGCGGCCCCGCCTCCCACTTGAGCCAGCCGTTGACAAGATAGATGAGGATATAGTCGAGGTAGAGCACCAGCGCATGGAGGAAGGCAGCCCACAACAAGGGCAGCTTTTCGATGCGGTAGACCACACTGACGCCACCTGCGATAAAGGCCAGGATCAAACTTGTGAGCACGCCCAGCACCACCTCATGCACGCTCAGCGTATTGATGACGCCCAGTGCGCCTAAGATGCCATAGATGATCGCCATGATCAGCGGCCCGCCGCCGCAGACCGTCAGACCGATTTTGCAAAAATCCTTCAGATACTGTTTCATTTTCCTGTAAGCCTCCTTTTTAATTCTGCAAAGCAGCGGCGCGATACATAGTCCCGATACCCGCACTTGAAAACGGCATCCACAGCGCCGTTGAAAGATGCCGACAGCCGATCCAGCCGATCCTGATTAGCCAGCGAGGATTTGTTGATACGGACGAAGTTGGCGGGCAGCAGTTCCTCCAATTCGTAGAGTCGATAGTGCAGGAGATATTTTTCGCCCCGGCTGTCGATGGCATAGGTTTTACCGCCCAGCAGCGTGATGCACTCGATTTGGGCAAAGGGGAGCATTTTCATGTCGTCCTCTGTGTACCCTGTCACGCGATCCCCACCTGTGTAGTGGAGCACCATATTCTCTATTTTTGCCGTAAAGTCGGATTCCCGGTGGACGGTGGCCACCACGGACTCCTCTGTGGTCTTGTCAATGACTAATCTGAATTTCACGACGCATCCCTCCTCTTCATGCCCTGAGTATAGCATACATTTTTTCGCTGTGTGGGAATTTACGCCCAACGGCTGTTTTTTTACGCTGTTCGGTCATTCTTTCTTTTATAGCAAAAAGAAGAACGGCAGCTTACCTCTCGGTAAACTGCCGTTCTTCTTTGGAGCTGGTAGCCGGATTCGAACCGGCGACCTTCTCATTACGAGTGAGATGCTCTACCAGCTGAGCCATACCAGCACACAGGTACATAATACCACGAGGTGCATTTTACCACCTTCTATGGACTTTGTCAATTCAAAGTTACGCATTTCTTTTTTATCTCCCTTTTTCCCCGAAATAATACATAACGTAATCGCAACCAACATTTCTCGAGGAAAATGGTCTGTCAACCCCCTTCACCTCCCCATCCCGTCTTCTTATCTGTCATTTTGCCCATATAGAAAACTTGCGTTCTTCCCTAAATCTCCCCTGTTTTCCCCATATTCCCCCTTCTTTTCGTTGCTATTAAAAGCGCTAATGTATTTACATAATTATCTTCTTCATAAATACTACAAACAGTTATGCACATTATCCACATAGTTTCCCACATCGATCAAACTCTTTATTTACAATGCTTATAGCGATTTATACACATTATTCACAATGCCGCAAACGAGTTATGCACCTTTTTTATCCCCCGCTTTTACTTTACATAATATCGCAATTCGCCTTTTAAAATCGAACAAAGTTTTTGTTGTCTTTGTTTTTGACTATAAACAGCTAAAAAGAAAGACACAGCAGGAATTATGTCCCACTGTGTCTTTTTTCTTTTCGGCCTTCTATTTACTTTACGTCTCCTGCTCGCTCAGCTCCATGGTCGCGTAGGCGTTCAGATCCAGCGTGGCTCGCTTGCCCGCCAAATACTCATAGTAACCCTGTGCGCCGATCATCGCTCCGTTATCGCCGCAGAGCTTCAGCGGCGGCAGATAGAGGGTGATTCCCGCCTTGCGGCAAGCCTCCTCCAAATCGCCGCGGATGATGGAGTTCGCCGCCACACCGCCGGCTGCTACCATCACCTTCCGCCCTGTCTTCTGCGCCGCCAGCATGGCCCGGGGCACCAGCTCATCGCTGACAGCTCTGGTAAAGTCCCGCGCCAGCGCCGCTGCATCCAGGGCCTCCCCCTTCTGTTCGGCGTTGTGTGCCAAATTCACCACCGCCGTCTTCAATCCGGAGAAACTCATATCCAGCTCCGCCCCCTCCACATGGGCGCGGGGCAGCGTATATTTTCCGCCCTGAGACTGCTGGGCCAGCAAATCCATAGGCTTGCCGCCGGGATAGGGCAGCCCCAGCACACGGGCCGCCTTGTCAAAGCACTCACCCGCCGCATCGTCCCGGGTCGCGCCCAGGATCTCCATATCGGTGTAATCCTTTACATCCACAATCAGCGTGTTGCCGCCGGAGATAGCCAGTGCCAGGAAGGGGGGCTTCAACTCCGGGAAAGCCAGATAGTTGGCAGCGATATGGCCGCGGATATGGTGCACCGGCACCAGCGGCACACCCAGGGCATACGCCACAGACTTAGCGAAGCTGACACCCACCAGCACCGCACCGATCAGACCGGGTGCATAGGTTACTGCCACCGCATCAATGTCCTTTTTCGTAAGGCCGGCATCCGCCAGCGCTTGGTCGGTGAGGCCTGCAATAGCCTCCACATGCTTGCGCGAGGCGATCTCCGGCACCACGCCGCCGTAGAGGGCGTGCATATCTGCCTGCGATAAAATGGCGTCGGACAACACCGTCCGTCCATCCCGTACCACAGAAACCGCCGTCTCGTCGCAGGAGGACTCAAATGCTAAAATATTCATGCTTCTTCCTCCTCAAAATACCGTGTCAGAATCAAAGCATCCTCCTTGGGGAGGTCATAATAGTTCTTTCTGCGTCCCACCTCTTCAAAGCCGAAACTCTGATAAAGCGCGATAGCCGCCGTATTGGTGAGCCGTACCTCCAGCGTCAGAAAGGCCAGATGGTTGCCCTTTGCAAAGTTCATAAATACCTCGATGATCTGCGCCGCCACGCCGCCGCGCCGTGCCTCCGGGAACACCGCCACGTTGGTGATATAGCCCTCGTCTGCCATCACCAAAAGTCCTGCGTAGCCCAGCACCTCACCGGTCATGGCATCCTCTGCCACCAGAAAAGCGGCACAGGCGTTCTCCAGCTCTTCGGCCAACATACGCCGGGACCAGGGCCGGGAAAAGCAGATCTTCTCCAGACGCTCCAGCGCATCCAGATGATCCTCTGTCATAGGTACGATTCGAATATGTCTCTTCTGTTCCATACTGTCTCCTTATGCCTCCGTATCCGAGGAACTGTACAGGGCGATACCGCCGATGATCACAGCGCCGCCCACCAGCTCCATCACGCCCGGGGTCTCGTGGAAAAGGGTCAGCCCCCAGATGGTGGCAAAGATTGGCTCTGCCAGCTTCAATGTAGCAATAAAGGGGGGCGAGAGGTATTTCAGACCCCAGCTGAAGATGTTGTGGCCCAACAGTGTGCAGAATACCGCCATCGCCAGCGCCGTCAGATAGTTGACCGGCTCATAGCCAAAGACCGGCGTACCGCTCACCAGCGCGATAACCAGCACTGTCACCGCCGCCATGGCATAGACCATCGTGGTATAGACCATGGTGGAGAGGTGCCGTAGGCACACGGTACCGATCATAGTGTAGACAGCAATGCAGAAAGCACCTGCCAGGGCCATCATATCGCCGGAGAGCATCTCCTGCCCGCCGGACGAGCCGGTGGTGGCCACGATGACACTGCCGCCGAAAGCCAGAAGAACCGCGATCATGCCGCGCTTCGTCAGCTTCTTGCGCAGCACGAGCACGCTGCCCAGTGCCACAAAGAGCGCCTCCGTATTCACCAGCACCACAGCAGAGGACATGGAGGTCATCCGCAAAGACTGGAAATAGGTGGCAAAGTGCAATCCCAAAAAGACACCGCTGCACAGACAGGGCCAGATCTTGTGCCATGTCAGCTGCCGCACCTCGTCCCTGTGCCGTACCAGCACCACCGGCAACAACATCAGTGTTGCAATGCACATCCGGTAGAACACCAGGATCAGCGACGGTGCCGTCGACCAGCGTACCAGTACGGCCGACAGCGACGCCGCCGCCACGCCGAATAATACGATCAAACTTTTCATCCTTTTGCCTCCAACCAATTATTACCGCTGTGAGCCTCTGCGCTCAGCGGTATCGACAGGGATACCACCTGTTCCATCTCGCGCTCCAGCAGTTCTTCCACCTGCTGCCGCTCCGACTCGGGACACTCCACGATCAGTTCATCGTGGACCTGCATAATGAGCCGGGCCCGCAGTCCTGCCTTTTGCAGCTTCTGATCCACTCGCACCATCGCCAGCTTCATAATATCCGCCGCCGTCCCCTGAATGGGCATATTCAGCGCCACACGCTGGCCAAAGGAACGGAGATTGAAATTGGAACTCTTCAGCTCCGGCAGATCGCGCCGCCGGTGCATCAAGGTTTCCACATAGGTCTGCTCCTCCGCCTTTTTGACGATGTTGTCCATATACGCCTTCACGCCCTGATAGGTGGCAAAGTAGCGTTCGATATAGTCCTTGGCCTCCGCCACCGTAACGCCGATATCCTGCGAGAGGGAGAAGGCGGAAATACCGTAGACAATACCGAAGTTCACCGCCTTGGCGCTGGAGCGCATCTGGGGCGTCACATCCTTTTCCGGCACATGGAACACCTTGGCTGCTGTCACCGTATGGAAGTCGGCACCGGTGCGGAAGGCCTCCTGCATCAGCTCGTCCCCGGCCATATGCGCCAGCAAGCGCAGCTCGATCTGGGAGTAGTCAGCGTCCACCAGCACCCAGCCCGGTTCCGCCACGAACATCCGCCGCATCTGGCTGCCCAACGGGGTGCGCGTGGGAATGTTCTGGAGATTGGGCTCCGTAGAGCTGAGGCGCCCCGTCGCCGTCACCGTCATCTGGAAATTGGTGCGTATCCGTCCATCCGGGTCGATGACCTTCAAAAGGCCGTCAGCGTAGGTGGATTTCAGCTTGGAGAGCTGCCGATACTGGAGCACGTCCTCCACGATGGGGCTTTGCCATCTGAGCTTTTCCAGCACATCGGCATTGGTAGACCATCCGGTCTTTGTCTTTTTCCCGTGGGGCAGCTGGAGGTCATCAAAGAGCACCTTGCCCAGCTGCTTGGGCGAATTGATATTAAAGGTACTGCCGGCCTCGGTATAGATCCGCGTCTCCAGTTCCTTCAGCTGTCCGGCCAGCATCTCTCCGAAGGCCGCCAGCTCGCCGCTGTCCACCCGGAAGCCCGCCAGCTCCATCTTCGCCAGCACGCTGCAAAGGGGCATTTCCACCTCCGTGAAAAGCGGCCACATCTCCTTCTCCCGCAGCTTCTCCTCCGTTGTCTCCTGCAGCGCCGTAATGGCGGAGCAGTAGCTATAGAGAGATGCCTCAGCCGTGGCTGTATCGCCCAGGAGAGAGAACGCATCCGGCTCCAGATAGAGGGGCTTGGGCAGCTCCTCATTATAATAGGAGACAAACAGACGCTGCAGATCATAGCTGCCCGCCGTAGCGTCCAGCAGATAGGCAGCGATGGCCGTATCGTAGATGAACCCCTCCGCCGGAAGTCCGTTTTCCATAAGAAGGTGCATCAAGTCCTTCACATTGTGGGAAACCTTGGCAATGTCGGCACTGAAAAGCGCTGTCAGCAGAGCGTTCCAATCGCCCTCGTACTTTTCAAAGGTCAGCTGCGCCATCAGCGAGCTGTCCTCGCCGGTGGCACACTCCACCGCCAGCACCCGGAGATCCGGCAGCGCCAGCACCGTCACAGATGTCGCCTTGCGCCAGAGCGCCAGCAGCTCCTCTGCCCGCTCCTTCGTGATGACTTCTTCTACCTCGGCGTGGAAATCCGGGGCCGCTTCTTCGCCGCCTGCGGGATGCAGACCGTATTTTTCAATGAGCTTGGAAAACTCCAGCTCCAGCAAAAGGTCGTAAAGCTCCGGCTTAAAGGGCTGGCGCAGGTTGTCCTCCGGCACAAATTCCATGGGCACATCGGTGATGATGGTAGCCATGAACTTGGAGTGCAGGGCACTCTCCTTTCCCTCCGTCAGCTTGCGGATGGCGGCGGGCTTGGCCTCGATGTCGGGCAGCAGCTCGTAGATCTTGTCCACCGAGCGATAGCGCTGCACCAGCGCCGTGGCCGTCTTTTCTCCCACACCGGGAACGCCGGGGATATTGTCGGAAGTATCCCCCATCAGCGCCTTCAGGTCGATCATGTGGATCGGTTCGAAGCCGTACTGCTCCTCAAACGCCGCCGGGGTCATATCCTTGGTGGTGGTCTGTCCCATACGGGTGGACACCAGCTTCACCGTTGTCTTGTCGGTGATGAGCTGCAAACTGTCCTTATCTCCGGTGACCACCACACACTGCCAGCCGGCAGCCTCACATCTGCGGGAAATCGTACCGATCAAGTCGTCGGCCTCGTAGCCCGCCAGTTCGTAGCGGGGGATATTCATGGCATCCAGCACCTTCTTCATCCACGGCAGCTGCATTGCCAGTTCCTCCGGCATTCCCTTGCGCTGCGCCTTATAGCTCTCATCCGCCAGATGGCGGAACGTAGGCTCCCGACGGTCAAAGGTAACGCACAGCGCATCGGGCTGCTCCTCATCCGTCAAGCGCTGCATGGTGGTAAGAAAGCCGTAAATGGCATGGGTAAAAAGCCCCTGGCGTGTGCTCAGAGGCCGAATTCCGTAATAGGCGCGGTTGAGGATACTGTTTCCGTCAAGCACCATCAATTTCATGGGCGATTCCTCCCGTTTTTACACATAGATAGTTTTATTATACGCTGTTTTCTTCCGCAACACAAGAAAAGAACAAAAATCCACCTGTCTTTCTTCTCTTGCCTTTAGCTCATCATTGCCTTGCCTTTAGCTCATCATTATGATAGAATAAAATTTACGACTGTTTACGTCGAATTCTCTAAAAAAGAGGTATATCCATGCTCGCTTCCTTCCTCGCCGTAGGCACACAAGTAATCATTCTTTTTATATTGATCGGCATCGGTTTCGTGCTGGGCAAGGCCGGTAAAATGGACGACCGGGCCTCACTGGGCATGAGCAATCTGGTTGTCTATGTGGTCATGCCTGCCATGCAGATCGTGGCCTACCAGCGTCCGCTGGAGAGTAAAAGCCTTCACAATTTCTTCGTCGTCCTGCTCGTCGCCGCCGTAGTGCAGATTATCGGCATCCTCATTTCCCGCGGGATGATCCGCAGCCGGGACGAAGAGCGACGGCACACCCTGCAGTTCTCCGCTTCTTTTTCCAATTGCGGTTTCATGGCCTTCCCCTTGCAGATGGCACTGCTGGGTTCCCTTGGCGTTTTTTACGGCTCGGCCTACTCGATGATCTTTACCCTTCTTGCATGGACGTACGGTATCTATCTGCTGACCGGCGATAAAACACAGCTAAGCTGGAAAAGCCTGCTCCGCAATCCCGGCATCATCGGTTCCGTAATTGCGCTGGTGTTCTATCTGGGGCAGATCACCCTGCCGGAAATCATCTTCAAGCCGCTGGAGCATCTATCCCACCTCAACACGCCCCTGCCCATGGTGATTCTGGGCTATCAGCTCTCCCATGCAGATTTCCGTGCTGTTGTACGGGGACTGGATACATGGCTGGCAGCGATCATGCGTCTGATTATCTCACCGTTAGTGGCCATCGCCGTGTGCATGCTGCTCCATGTTGATGCCGATGTTTCCATTGTCATCGTCATCGCCGCCAGCGCACCCCCGGCTTCTCTGCTGGGCATTCTGTCCGCCAAATTCGGCCGGGATACAGAGCTATCCTCCGGCGTCGTCTCCTTCCACACGCTTCTGAGCATCCTCACCATGCCGCTGATGGTGAGCCTCGCCCAGACCCTGTGCGGCTAAATACGCAGAAACCCCCCGCCGTATGCACATATACGGTGGGGGTTTCTTTATCTTCCTCTTTTCAGATCGCTGACGTCTATCATGCCGAGACTGTGCTGCAGCTCGCCATCCATCAAAATCTGCACTTGCCGGATCCCTTTGACAGAATACAGTGAATCTGTTATTCCCTGGACCAGCAGCCGCTGTTCCTCCTCGTCAGATGGCAGCAGCTTCTTCACCTCCGAAGACAGGTTGAGATGGCAAACGCCGTCCTCCACCTTTACCGTCAGCAGCTGGAAGCCCTCCGGCAGCAGCGGCCGCAAGCCTTCCGTCTTAGGGCCGATCTGCAATGCCTCCATCACGGCACCGGCAGAGCTCTCACCCTCGTACACCGTCAGCATTCTCTCCTCCGCCACTAAGCCTTCCGCACCGGGGAAGTAAAGCGTCGCCGGCAGATTCCGTACCACATCCTCTTCACTGGTGAACAAAACATCCTCCCCGCGGAAAACATTACTGTCACGGTACGCCAGATCCTCACCGTCCACCGTAATGCGCACTGTATACACACCGGGGATCTGCACCAGTGTCAGCGCCACGCAGTAGTCGGCAATAGTCAGATCCATCCCCGACAGCTGCCGGTAGGGTGTGGAAAAATCCACCTGCACTGTGCTGCCCACCAACCTGCTGCTCAAGAGCTTTGTCCCGGCAGGAATGGCTCTGCGGAATCCCGGTGCATCGCACTCACCCAGCAGCAGATGCAGTGCCTTTTCCACCTGTGTTTCGATTTCCATCGGTCGCATTTCCGACCAATCCACCCTCACCGTGGTCAGGGCGTCCCCGCCCCGTGTCTCACTGGTGGCGGCAGGACAATAAATGCGCAGCGCATCGGGATTCTCCCGGCGCCCCCGCACAAGGCCCACGCCCAGCAGCACCGCCAACAGCACGCAGAATATAGTTGGCAATACTCTTTTCATGCCTCCACCTCCTCTGCTCTCGGCAGACGCACCGTAAAGACGGAACCTCCGCCCTCCCGGTGTGCCGCTGTCACGCTGCCGCTGCGCCGCAGCACCGTGTCTCGCACAATGCTCAGCCCCAGCCCCGTACCGCCAACGGCACGGGAACGCATTTTATCCACACGGTAGAATCGCTCAAAGATATGCTCCAGATCCTCATCCGGGATACCGACGCCGTTGTCCTCCACCCGGATTTCCACCGTGTGCTCTTTCACCTCTACCACCGTACGGACAAAGCCGCCGGTATGGCTGTACTTCGTGGCGTTTTCCATCAGATTATAGAGGATCTGGTGGATCTCCCCTTCCGTGGCATGCACGCAGGCACGTTCATCCGCCGTACACTGCAGCGTGACATTCTTCTCCTGTGCCACAATTTCCAGCATCCGCTCCACCTGTTCCAGCACAGGTGCCACCGCCACGGTCACAGCCTCTTCCACATTGCCGTTGTCCAGCCGCGTCAGATTGAGAAGGTCCTCTGTAATACGGCTGAGCCGTTCCGCCTCATGTCCAATGTCACTGACAAACTCCCGCACCGTGGCCTCGTCCATGTTCTCTGTCTGCAAAATAGAATCCGTCAAGAGGCGGATCCCCGCCAGCGGTGTTTTTAATTCATGGGAGGCATCGGACACAAAGCGGCGCCGCGCATTCTCCGTGATCTGCAAACGATCCGTAAGGCTGTTGAACTCCGTGGTAATCTGGGCGATCTCGTCGTTGCCCTCCACCGCAGCCCGGTGGTTATACGCGCCCTGCCGCACCTGCTGGATAGCCTGCAAAAGATTGCTGATACGCCGGGTAAGTATACGGGAGAGCAGCAGGCTCAACACCACTACCAACAGGGCGATCACCAGCGAGAGCGTCACCAGATTGGACTGGAAGCTCTTCAGCAGCTCCGCCTGCGCCGTGTCATATTCATAGGCGTAGACAGCGCCCACCGTTTGGTTATGATAAACCACCGGAGAGGCACCGCGGCTGAGAAACGCCGAGCCGTCGTAGTAGGAGTAGAACACATCATAGCCCTGCAGCGCCTGCACGATTTCCGTGTAAAATGCGTAAAGCCCCTTGGCGCTCTCTGTCTCACGGGAGTCGTAGAGCACGCGTCCGGCCGTATCCGTCACGAGGATACGACTGACACCTGTCTCCTCCACCACGGACATAGCCTGCCCCACATTTTCCTCCGTCAGCTCCTCCAGACCGGAGAGTGCCGACTCGATCACCTTCACGCTGCTGTCCATGGCCTTCTCCTTGGTGGTAAAAACCATGTCCTGCGACACCAGCAGTGGATAAGTGTTCAGCAGGATCAGCACAGCGGCAATGATGAGGATAAAGCTCATACTGAATTTAAATTGTAGGCTGACTTTACCCTTTGAAATAGTAACCCACTCCCCACTTTGTCATGATATACTCCGGCTCAGCCGGCTTCTTCTCCAGCTTTTCACGCAGGCGGCGGATGTGAACATCCACCGTGCGATAGTCCCCGGCGTAGGAGTAGCCCCACACCAGATTCATCAGCGATTCCCGGCTGTAAACCCGCCGGGGATTCTTCATCAAAAGCTCGACCAGATCATACTCTTTGGCCGTTAGGTCGATGATCTCGCCGTCCCGGATCGCCACACGCTGCTCCGTATCCAGCGCCAGATCCCCACCGGTCAGCAGGGTGCGGCGCCGTGTGGGAGCGGCATTGCTGCGCTTCAACAGCGCCCGGATTCGGGCCTTCAGCTCTAAAATATTGAAAGGCTTGGTCACATAGTCATCGGCACCGCAGGCAAAGCCCATCAGCTTATCCGCATCCTCACTGCGGGCGGTGAGCATGATCACCGGCACATCCGAAAACTCCCGGATCTTCATGCACGCATCGCTGCCCGACATCACCGGCATCATCCAATCCAGAATGATCAAATCAAAATCCTCATGGCGTGCCAGCTCCACCGCTGCCTCCCCATCGTAGGCCACCTGCACCTGATAGCCCTCGTTCTCCAGATTAAATTTTATTCCCTTGACCAGCAGCTGCTCGTCATCTACCACTAAAATTTTCATTCTTCCTCCTCTATGACCACTTGCCAGCGAAACCCCTCCAGCTTGGCCGGACCGATTCCGGACACCTCCAGCAAATCCTCCACCGAACTGTATGGCCCAGCGCTCTCACGCCGTTCAATGATTCTTTGCGCCAGCACCTCGCCGATGCCTTGCAGCGTCTGCAGTTCCTGTGCATCGGCGGTGTTGATGTTGACAAGATGTCTCTCCACCTTCCATGTGGCTGCCCGCTCCGTCTCCACCGTATAGCTGCCGTCTGCCCCTCTTTGTTGACCCGCAAAGAAAACGATCAGCAGCAACACCAGGAAGGATATCGTAAGCAGCAACAGAAATTTTTCCGTTTTTGTTGCTTTTCCCAATTTCTCCACGGTTGACTACCTCTCATTTTTTGATATAATATGATGATAGACCGCTTCCTTGGCGGCTTTTGACGTTGTTAACATTTGTATTATACCATATATGGAGAAAAAGCACTATGAAAATTCGCCGCATTGTATCCCTTTTTTTGTTGTCCATCCTGATGACCGGCCTTCTGCTCACACCGCAGGCCGCCGCTCTGGAAGCCATTGACGCCAAGGCCACTGCCGCACTGCTGGTAGATCTGGACGGCGATATCGTCCTCTATGGCAAAAATGAGCATGAAAAAAGATACCCCGCCAGCATCACCAAGGTCATGACGGCCCTGCTGGTACTGGAGGCCGTGGACGAGGGCAAGCTCTCCCTCACGCAGGAGATCACCGCCAGCAAAAGTGCTTTCAAGGGCTTGGATCCCGACGGCAGCAGCGCCGGCATTGAGCCGGGTGAAACCATGACCGTGGAGAATATGCTCTATTGTATGCTGCTGGTGTCCGCCAACGAAACGTGCAACATTCTGGCGGAGGCCGTGGATGGCGACGTGCCCACATTTGTCGAGCACATGAATCGCCGGGCCGAGGAGCTGGGCTGCAAGGATACCCACTTTGCCAACACAAACGGGCTCCACGATCCCAATCACTACACCTCTGCATGGGACATTTACCTCATCGCGCGGGAGGCCATGAAAAATGAAACCTTCATGACCATCTGCAATACCATCGCCTACGAAGTCCCCGCTACCAACAAGTCCGAGGCACGGGAGCTGCACACAACCAACTCCCTCATCTCCAACTGGCGTATTCTCGGTTACCTCTATGACGGTGCCTCCGGCATCAAGACCGGTACGACTGACGAGGCAGGGCACTGCCTTGTCTCCTCCGCATCCCGCCACGGCCGCACACTGATATGTGTGGTCTTGGGCTGCAAGGGAGAAGGCGATGCCATCGAGAGCTTTTCTGAATCGGCGCGGCTTTACGATTACGGATTTAACAATTTCAGCTCTCAGATTATTCTGGAAGAAAACGAAATGATCCAGGAAGTACCAGTGGCTCTCTCCAAGGAGAACAGCGCTGTGGTGGTTCACCCGGCCAACGATGTCACCGCCATTTTGCCCAATGATGTCAAACCGGAGGATCTGGAACGCACCATCACCCTGAACAATGAGACAGCACTGGCCCCCATCGCCGCCGGTGATGTGCTGGGCAAGATCACCATTTCCTACGACGGACGCGAGTGCGCCTCGGCGGATCTGCTGGCGCAGTATGATGTCTCCGCTTCCCGGTTCCTCACCGTCAAATATCAGATCATCCAGTTCTTCCACAAGACATGGGTGCAGGTGGTCCTCGTACTTCTGATAATTTTGGCCATCGCCATCTTTGTATGGGTCAAGTTCTTCCGCCGCAACCGCCGCTACGGCGGACGCCGCCCGCAGTATAAGGGACGCCGTTCCTACCGCGGTCACCGCAGATAACAAACCTTGAAAGCAGGCGCAGAAACTGCGCCTGCTTTTTCTGTAGGAGGTATATGTTTCATGGAAACCCCCACTATTTTATATGAGGACGCCCATCTGGTTCTCTGCTACAAGCCGACAGGCTTCCTCTCCGAGGATGACGGCTCGGCCAAGTGTATGCCCCGCTGGCTTCGGGAGCACTATCAAAGTATCGGGAAGCCGGACTATATCGCCACCGTACACCGTCTGGATCGTGTCACCGGCGGCGTGATGGCTTTTTCCCGCCGACAGGCCACCACCGGCAAGCTGACGGCCGCCGTGACACAGAATCGGATTGCCAAGGAATATCTGGCCGTCCTCCGCGGCCACCCGGAAAAGGCAGAAGACACCCTCACAGATCTTCTCTTCCGCGATGCTGCCCATAACAAAAGCTATGTGGTCAATCGGATGCGCAAGGGAGTTCGGGAAGCGAAGCTCTCCTATCGTACTCTCTCCTCCACGGAGGAACTGACGCTGGTGCAGGTCAGTCTCCACACCGGCCGCACCCATCAAATCCGTGTGCAGTTTTCCTCCCGAGGCCTGCCTCTGCTGGGCGACATCCGCTACGGCAGTAAGGATCCCAACTGCAGTGCCGCCCTGTGGGCCTACCGTCTGGCTTTTCCCCATCCCGTCACCGGCAAAACGGTGGATGTGACGCTGCCGCCTCCGGCGCAATACCCCTGGAATCTCTTTCCGCTGCCGCCTCAGCCCTAAAAGCACAAAAAGCCCCCGTACAGAACTGTACGGGGGTCATTTTTATTCCTTATTTGCCAGCCTTTGCCAACGCCTCTTCCAGCGCATAACTCAGCTGATCCGGGCAGGATGTGTTCTTAGGACCGCAGGTGACGCCCCGCAGTCTGGCAATAACATCTTCCGCTTTCATGCCCTCTACCAGAGCGCTGATGCCCTTCAGGTTGCCATCGCAGCCGCCCTCCACCTGAAGCCCATGGATAATGCCGTCCTCCAGTTCGAAGGTCATCAGCCGGGAACATACTCCCTTAGGGCGATAGCTGTATGTCATAGGTAATTCCTCCTTTGTGTAAATATTTTTACATTCGATCCACGGCATTATATTATACTCTCTTCTTTTTTGCAAGTCCTTTCCTCCCCCATCGTGTCGTCCTTCCTCTTTTTGGGCAAAAAAAGTTCGCAGAACCGTCCCGTTCTGCGAACCTTATGTGTTTCTCCTCTCTTATGCCCGTTTCATCTGCAGCTGCAGACGATCTGCGATCATGGCAATAAACTCAGAGTTGGTAGGCTTGCCCTTGGCCGAGTTCACCGTATAGCCAAAGTATTTTTGCAGCGTCTCCAGGTCGCCCCGATCCCACGCCACCTCGATGGCATGACGGATGGCGCGCTCCACGCGGGAGGCTGTGGTGCCAAAACGCTTGGCGACCTCCGGATAGAGCACCTTCGTGACTGCATTGATGACGTCCATATCGTCCACAGCAATCATGATTGCCTCCCGCAGATACTGATAGCCCTTGATGTGCGCCGGAACTCCGATTTCATGGATGATGGAAGTCACCAGACCTTCCAATACCGGAGGGTGTGCTGAATCCTCCTGCTGCGGATGCACTGCCTGACGCATATGCTCCAAGAGAGACTCCTGACAGACCGGCTTGGGCAGGAAGAAATAGACGCCCTGCTCCATCGCCCGATGTACCGTTTCCTTATTACAGAAAGCGGATGTCACGATCACCGTGGGCATCATCTCCATCGCCTGCAGCTGCTGCAAAAGGCCAAATCCATCCAGCCCCGGCAGCACCACATCCATCAACAAGAATTGCGGGCGGTACTGCCGCACCAATTCCAATGCCTCCGCACCATTTCCGGTGCTTCCAACCACCTTAAATTCCCCTGTGCCTGCCAGCGTCTTTTCCGTCATAATTCGGAATTCTTCACTGGCATCCGCCAGTATTACCTGCATTTCATTTTGCATGAGCCTACATCTTCCTTTTCCTTCAAAATTTCGGCCTGCTGCACATTTTGTCTCTCTCCCGCAGCGGAACATGCATATATATTACCACGAAATCGTGTGTTTTTCAAGTCAAAATAGTGCTTTTTGACGGTATTTTATCGACATTTTGCGCACTTTTCGTCCGTTTTATTCCGCCACATTTCGCGGCTTTCCGACACGATTCGACAAACTCATGGCACAAGTAGACAGCACGAGACAAAAAGAACGACAGCTGCAAATTCACAGCTGTCGTGATATTTATTCATTTTTCCCCTCTACCGGGAACCCCCATTTATCAGAAGGCATGCAGGGACACACGCTCTCCAGCGAGGTGATCACCTTCGCCGCCAGACAAGTACCGATCTCCACCGCCTCGGCCATGGTCTTTCCGTAGGTCAGACCCGCCGACACGCCGGCACAGAAGGAGTCTCCGGCACCAGTGGTATCGCACACCTCTACCTTGCAGGCCGGACAGATACCCGCATTGCCCTGCTCGTCCACATACACCGAGCCATCGGCGCCCATTGTCACCACCATGGCAGGAATCCGGGCTGCAGCCACTCTCTCCGGTAAAATCGCCTGCAGCTCACTACAGCTCATGGCGCTGTAATCCTCACCGAAGAGGATCCCCGCCTCGTGGCAATTACAAATCACGCAGGCAAACTGCTCCATAGCTTCCCGGTGCTGCGCTGCAATGGTCATATTGGACACCACCGCAAAGAGGCGGGTATGGTACTTTTTCGCCAATTCCAGCGTCTTTTCCACGATCTCCTTATTAAGATCGATCTCGATAATCACAGAGTCTGCCTGAGAAAAGATCTCATCGCCCTTTTCCTCCAGCACCTCCAACAGCGGCAGCATATTGGGACGCTGGGAGACGGAGCTGGCCAGATCGCCTTCCTCGTCAAAAATAGCCAGCCATGTTCCCATACCGTCCGACCGTGTGAGCACATAATCTGTATTCACGCCACGCTCTTGCAAGCGGCGTACCACATCACCGCCCATCGGCGTATCGTTCACGATTCCCAAATAGGTAGGATGCAGCCCCAAATTGGCGATATCCTCCGCAACATTTCGTGCTACGCCGCCGTGGACATACTTGACCGTGCCCACATTGCAGCCGTTCGCCACATACACATCCCTGGGGAAGCCTTTAATATCAACAAAAGTGGCACCCATCACTACAATTCCCATACTGCTCTCTCCTTGCGCTAAATTACTCCTATCATACCACATTTTCGGCGAAAAGCAACGAAAACCGCCGTTTTTGCTGCAAAGCCAAAAATCTCCATGCGCCGCCCTTTGACAGATGGCAGCGTCCGCACTATAATATGGTTTGCAATATCCGCCGAAAAGGAGACAAGTATGGCCAACATTATTGAAATCACCGACTTCAGCGCCCCGGAGCTGGACGTCTACGCGCGGCTCACCGAGGCGCAGCTGCTCAACCGTCACTGTCTGACAGACGGCCTTTTCATCGCCGAAAGCCCTCTGGTCATTGGAAGAGCGCTGGACGCCGGGTGCGTTCCCGTCTCCTTTTTAATGGAGCGTAAACATATTGAAGGAGAGGCGGCACCGCTGATCGCCCGCTGTGGTGATCTACCGGTATATACCGCGCCCTTTGACGTATTGACCCAGCTGACCGGCTTTCGTCTGACGCGTGGTATGCTGTGCGCCATGCACCGCCCCCCTCTGCTCTCCGCCGAGGAGATCTGCCATGGCGCTCGCCGCATCGCCGTTTTGGAAAGCGTGATGAACCCCACCAATGTGGGCGCTATCTTCCGCTCCGCCGCCGCGCTGCACATGGATGCCGTGCTGCTGACGCCGGGATGCAGCAACCCTCTCTACCGCCGCTCCGCCCGTGTCAGTATGGGCACTGTGTTCCAGATCCCTTGGGCCTACATCGGGGACGCTATGGAGGATTGGCCGGAAAAGGGCATGGAGCGCCTGCGCGCCATGGGCTTCAAGACGGCTGCCATGGCCTTGGAGGATGACTCTGTCTCCATTGACGATCCCCGTCTGGCCGCCGAGGAAAAGCTGGCCATCGTACTGGGCACCGAGGGAGACGGCCTTGCCCAAACCACCATCTCCCGCTGCGACTACACGGTACGCATCCCCATGTCCCACGGCGTGGATTCCCTCAACGTGGCCGCCGCCAGCGCCGTGGCTTTCTGGCAGCTGGGGCGATAATCTTCTCTATCAAAGCGTAAAAAAACCGCCTTTACAGGCGGTTTTTTTATTTTTACAGCAGGGGCGCCAGTGCCTTGAGCACGAAGCCGCACAGGCGCATGGACAGCTTCTCGTGGCGCACCGTCTGGTAGGTAACGGCGCGGCACTTGGTCAATGTCTCCTGTACATCCCTCTCAATGGCAGGGATGGAACGCGTCTTATACATGTAGTTGGCGCACTCAAAATGGTGGTAGAGGCTGCGATAATCCAGATTGATGGTACCCACCACCGCCTCCTGATCGTCGCTGACAAACACCTTGGCATGGACAAAGCCCGGTACATACTCATAAATTTTCACGCCGGAGTCCATTAAGGAGCAATAGTGGGTTTTTGCCAGCGCATAGGGCAGCTTCTTATCCGGGATTCCCGGCAAAATCAGCACCACGTCTACGCCGCGCTCAGCGGCATACTTCAACGCCGACTCCATCTCACCGTCCAAAATGAGGTAAGGCGTCATGATATGGACATAGCGCTTGGCCCGGTTAAGGATGTCGATATACACCTGCTCGCCCACCTTATCGCTGTCCAGAGGGCAGTCTCCGTAGGGGATCACATAGCCCTCGGCCTCCGGCAGTTCCAGATGCGTTCCCAGATAACGATCAAACTCCGGCGCTCTTTCATGGATACTCCACATCTGCAAAAAGAGGAGCGTAAAGGTCTGTACAGCCGCGCCCTCCACCATGACCGCCGTATCCTTCCAGTGGCCGAAGCGTTCAATGCGGTTGATATACTCATCGGCCAGATTCACGCCGCCGGTGAAAGCCACCTTGCCGTCGATCACCAGAATTTTCCGGTGGTCACGGTAGTTGTAGTGGGTCGAGACAAACGGCGTCAGCGGCGCAAAAACGCGGCACTGGATGCCCAGCTTTTCCAATTCCTTGGGATAGCTGTGGGGCAGCAGCGCAAATTCGCAGGTACCGTCGTACATGACCCAGACTTCCACGCCCTCGGCAGCTTTCCGTGCCAGGATTTCCAGCACGCGTCCCCACATCAACCCTTCATCAATGATGAAATACTCCAAAAAGATGAACTTTTCCGCCTTCTCCAGCTGGCGCAGCAACACTTCAAACTTGGCCTCGCCTATGGGGAAATAGGTGGTTTCCGTGGCGTCATAGACCGGAAAGCCCTCGCGGCGCAAATAATGCGCCAGTGCTGCCGCTCCGGGATCCTCCCTGGCAAATCTCTCCGCCACGTTCTCGTCTTGCTGCACCTTGTCCTTCGTCTCCTCCATGAGCTGGTTGAGCACTTCCTTCAACGCCCGGTGCCCCAAATCACTCTGGGTATAGAGATATAAAAGCGCACCAAACACCGGCAGCACCGTGATGACCACCAGCCATGTCAGCTTCACCGCATTGTCGGCTCGGCTGTTAAAGAGAAAGAGCACCATGACCACATTCAGAACCATAGCCGCGCCCACATAGTGAGGGATGAAGCGCTGGAAACGCAGCATTAGACCAACCAGCAGCGCGATCTGCACCAGCAGCAGAAGAATGATCATGCCCATTCGACTAAACAGAATGTGGAAAATTCCTTTACGGCCTCTTTTTTTCAGAAGCTGGATTCCCGTGTTCTCCATATTGCGCTCGTTCATTCTGTTCCTCCTCTCCGCATATCGATATAAAAAAGGCAGGCATCCCCTTGGGAGGATGCCTGCAAAATCGTGTTTCTATTCTTTCAGGCAAATAACAGCGATCCCTCGCCGCCTACATTGTAACGCCAAGCCTGTTTCCTGTCAACTCCTGTCGATTGCCTCACACCACCGCATCCACGGCGATGTGCTGCTGTCCGATTTCCACCCAGTGGACCCGCACGCGGCCGCTGCCGAAATCACTGGCGCAGAAACGGCAGTTGCCCACCTTGCCCTCTACCGGCACATCCCCGGAAAACACAGTCATAAAGCGGCAAATATAGTCCAGCAGCTCCCGGATGGCACCATCTGTCATGTCGCCCATCAAATAATCAAAAAACTTATTCATAAGAACCTCCTGTAGCCCGGAATTCTGTTTCCTCTTGATCTTGGCCTTAGTATAGCAAGAGTTCTGTCCAAAAAACCTCCCACTTCCATGTCCTGTGCACCAACGTCTGCTCTTTTTTCCACATCTTAGCAAAAAACACTTGACAGCAGCCCCCTTAGGTGATAATTTGAGTGTACTAAGACAGTTAATACACTCAACACAGTGTACTGCCCTGTTCACAGGAGAAAGGATGACCATCATGGAGATGCTGCAATGGACCAATACCGTTATCGGTATTTTGTTTTTCGTCCTCTACGCCTATCAGTTTCTATATATTCCGGTACCGTGGCTGCGGCGTGAAAAGCCCCACAGCGCGCCGAAAGCCAATCGCTACGCCGTGCTGATCTGCGCCCGCAATGAAGAACAGGTCATCGGTGATCTGATTGCCAGCCTTCGTGCCCAGACCTACGATGCCGCCCCTGTTCGGATTTTCGTGCTGGCTGACAACTGCACCGACAGCACTGCCATCGTTGCCCGCTGTGCCGGCGCCACGGTCTATGAGCGCTTCAACACGGAAAAGGTGGGGAAGGGCTACGCCCTGCAGACCCTGCTGCACTATCTGGAGCGAGACTGTCCCGACGGCTTTGACGGCTATTTCGTCTTTGACGCCGACAACATTCTGGAGCCGGATTACATCGAGCGGATGAACGAGACTTTTTCCGACGGGCACAAGATCGTCACCGGCTACCGCAACTCCAAGAACTACGGTGACAACTGGATCAGCGCCGGATACGCCCTGTGGTTCCTGCGGGAGAGCCGCTACCTCAACCACGCCCGGTTCCTGCTGGGTACCAGCTGTGCTATCTCCGGCACCGGCTTTCTTTTCAGCCGGGAAGTGCTGGAGGAGATGGGACCCTGGCCTTTCCACCTGCTGACTGAGGACATCGAGTTCTCCGTCTATCAGATCACCCGCGGACAAAAGGTGGCCTTCTGCCCCGATGCCGTACTCTACGACGAGCAGCCCACCTCCTTCCGCCAGTCCTGGCGGCAGCGCCAGCGCTGGGCCAAGGGCTATCTGCAGGTATTCCGCTATTACGGAAAGGATCTTCTCCGCGGCATGGGACGGGGCAGCTTCTCCTGCTTTGATATGTCCATGTCCATTATGCCCGCTTTCCTCCTCACCACACTGAGCTTCCTTTGCAGCAGCACCATGGCAATCATAGGTATTCTCAGCGGCGTCGGTATTCTGCCCGCACTGCACGCTCTGGGTCAGATGTTCCTGAGCATGTACGCCACCCTCTTTTTCCTGGGGGTCGTGGCCACCGTCAGCGAGTGGCACTGCATCCACACCTCGGCTGCAAAGAAGATTGCCTATCTCTTCACTTTCCCCCTGTTTATGTTCACCTACCTCCCCATTTCCCTCTCCGTCCTCTTCCAAAAGGTGGAGTGGAAGCCCATCGAGCACCGTGTCTCCGCCGCCAGTATGCGCCGGCAGGGCGAGCAGAACCTGCTGCCCTTCGGAGAATAACCAACCTCTGTCTGCAGATGTGGCCGTCCTAAAACTTTTCCGCGCCGTAAAGGGCAGAAGCGTGCCGCTTCTGCCCTTTTTTCTCCTTCTTGTCATTTTTTGCCGCCCGTGCTACAATACTTAAAAGATCATAACCTTAGGAGGTGGGCGATCTTGCCTCAAAACCAAAATAATATGCCCCATCTGGCCCCTAAAGACCTGTGTACCGGCTGCAGCGCCTGTGCCAACGGCTGTCCCAAGGGTGCCATTCATATGCTGCCCGACCGTGAGGGCTTTCTCTATCCCACGGTGACGGATGCCTGCATCCAGTGTGGTCACTGCACCCATATCTGCCCTGCACTCAAAGAGCGGGAACTGCGCCCCGAGCCCATGGTCTTTGCCGCATGGAACCCCGATGAGGAAGCGCGCAAAGTATCCACCTCCGGCGGTGTCTTCACGCTGCTGGCGGAGTATATCTTAGAGGACGGCGGCGTGGTATTCGGTGCCGCTATGTCGCGGGATCTGCAGGTACGGCACATCGCCGTCAAGTCCAAGGAGCAGCTTCCTCTCCTCCAGGGTGCCAAGCTGGTGCAAAGCGAGATCGGTGATACCTACAGCCGTGTGCGGCACTATCTGGATCGCGGCCGCCGCGTTCTCTTTACCGGTACGCCCTGCCAGGTGGACGGCCTGTACCGCTTCCTGGGCGAGCATCCGGAAAAGCTGCTGACCTGCGACATTCTCTGTCACGGTGTTCCCTCGCCCGGCGTGTGGTGTCAGCTGGTTCATTCCATGACCTATATCAAGCAAAAGAAGCCTCTGTCTGTTAATTTCTACAGTAAGGCAGGCGGCCAGCGGGAGCGGCGTTTCCATGTGCTTTTTGAGGGCGGCGGCACCTATGACGCGCCTTTCTCCAAAACCGAGTTCGGCCGCGGCATCGCCCACGGGCTTTTCCTGCGCCCTGCCTGTCACAGCTGCTCCTACGCCTGCACCGACCGTGTGGCCGACCTTTCTCTGGGTTCTTATCAAAATCTCCCCAAGGATTTCTATCCCGAGGAGCAAGACCGCGGCATCTGCCTTTTACTGGTCAACTCCCCTAAGGGCGCCCATATGTTCGACCTGCTGCCCTTAAAGCGGGAGAAGCGCTCTTTGGAGGAGGCAGTAGCCGGCAACTCCGCCCTGTCCCAGCCGCCGGAGGCCTCAGAAGATCGCAGCGCTTTCTTCAACGCCTTTGCCCAGCAGTCCTTCCAGCAGGTCTGTGATCAGTTCCTGCGCTCCAATGCCCTGTCCCACGTTAGAAAAAGCGGGAAAGTGAAAAAGTCTTTCCGCTTCCCCAACCCCTTCCGCAAGAAGAAATAAGGAGATACCCCCTCTATGGAAAAAACACTATTACACTGCTGCTGTGCGCCCTGTTCCGTAGCCTGCATCCAAATGCTGCGCGCCGACGGAATCGAGCCCACCGCCCTTTGGTATAACCCCACCATTCATCCCTATCAGGAGTACAAGGCCCGCCGCGACACGCTGATCGCCTACGCGCCTACCATCAACATGGAGCTCATTGTGGAGGAGAACTACGGCCTGCGGGATTTTGTCCGCAACGTGGCAGATGATATCGACCACCGCTGTGCCAAGTGTTACGGAATGCGCCTTGACCACACAGCCCAGTATGCCGCAGAGCACGGCTTTACCTCCTTCACCTCCACACTGTTCATCAGTCCCTATCAAAACCACGAGCTGATGAAGGAGATCGCGCAGGAGGCGGCGGAGCGCCACGGCGTCACTTTCCTGTACAAGGATTTCCGCCCCGATTTCCGCAAGGGGCAGCAGGAGGCCCGAGAGCTGGGCCTCTATATGCAGAAATACTGCGGCTGCATCTTCAGCGAGGAGGATCGCTATCACAAGCAGATCCTCCGGGATATGAAGGAGCCGGAAAAGCACTTTATCCCCTAAAACCGCACCGTTCATCTGCAGTAAATACAACTAAAAAACAACCATATCTAAACCTAAAAACAACTACTATTATAAACGTTAAAAGGAGCGTATCGAACCTTCGATACGCTCCTTTTCATTTTACGCACAGCTTCCCCATGGACAGTTTTCGCTTTTAGCCCGCCAAAATTTCAAATTTCAGCACACCCTCGGCAGAGCCCACGCGCGCCACCATCTCGTCCAGTCCCTCCACCATCTCGCTGGTCTCGGCAGAAATGGTAACACCGGCGCAGCCGTTGGTGGGAATGGTCTGGTTGATGGTCAGTATATTTGCGCCGGAGTTGGCAAAAATAGACAGGTAGTGGCTCAGCACACCGGGATTGTCCTTCAAAAGGGCGTAGAAAGTGATGATGTGGCCGGCCTTCATATCCTGAAAGGGCTGCACCGCATCCTTATATTTGTAGAAAGCGCTGCGGCTGATGCCGGTCAGCCGGGCAGCCTCCCCCACTGTGGTGGCTTCCCCCACCTGCAGCATCCGCTTGGCCTCTGCCACCTTCACGAAAATATCCGGCAGCGCATCCGCCGCCACAATATAGAACTTGCGTTTATTCATGGTCGTTCTCCCATCAGCCCCGAAAGGCGTCCGCCATTCGGGTACATTTGTGTTTATACTATCGTACCATGTCCTGCCGCAAAATACAACTGTTTTTTTGAGGAGGCTTCACCGCTTGCAACGTCAAAAAGTTTTTCTGCTGCGCACAGCCACTGTCGCCGTTGCCGCCGCCGCGGTATATCTCACCGTTCGGTATGCGTTAGTATGGCTGCTGCCCTTTCTCATCGCCTTTATTCTCTCCGCACTTCTCAATCCTATCGCAGAGTTCTGCCGGCGAAAGATGCACTTTAAGCGCAGCTTCACCGCCGCCATCCTGACGCTGGCGCTGTTGGCGCTGGTCATCACCGTGGGCCGCGCCGTGGTCATACAGCTCCTGCGGCAGACCTATCAGCTCGCCACGGAGCTGCCGGAACAGCTGACCCGGCTGCCGGCCCTCGTGGACTCTGTCCAACAGCGGCTGGAAACATTCTGTGCCGCCTGCCCCGATCCGGTAAGCCACTGGGCAGAACAGCTGCTTCAATCCGTCTCTTCCCAGCTGTTCGCCCTCTCCACCAAGCTCTCGGCGCATCTTATGACGCTCCTCACCGACCTCTTTGCAAGTCTTCCGCAGATCGTCCTCTCTTGCGCCACCACTGTACTGGCCGTTTTTTTTACCTTGGTTTCCTACCCCACCATTCTAACTTTTTTCCGCAAACAGCTGCCCCCAAAAGCGCTGACCTTCTTCCGCGGTGTCAAGCAGAGTATCCTCATCACACTGGGGCGGTGGCTGCGTGCCCAGCTCATTTTGATCACCATCACTTTCTTCCAGCTGCTGCTGGGGCTGTTCCTGCTGCGGGAGCCCTATGCCCTGCTGCTGGCGGCGCTGATCGCACTCATCGACGCGCTGCCGGTATTCGGCGTCGGCACGATATTGCTGCCCTGGGCCGCTTTCTGCCTTTTGACGCAGCGGATCCCCCGGGCACTGATCCTGCTCGTCCTCTATGTTCTCATCTGGCTGGTGCGCAATTTCTTGGAGCCAAAACTGATGGCAGAACAGGCCGGTCTCCCGCCGCTGGCGGCATTGATGTCCATGTATATCGGATTTTGCACGCTGGGCGTTGCCGGTATGATTTTCGCCCCGATGGCACTTCTTCTCGTCAAACAGCTCCACGACGCAGGCTACCTGCATCTGTGGAAATAGTATTTCTTTTCGCCCAAACTCGTGGTATACTGCAACTATCTGACAGTTATGGGGTGAGAAGATATGAGCAAGCAGCACAGGGCCGACCTTCTTCTGGTGATGGTCACCGCTTTTTGGGGCGTATCCTATTTGATGACGGATATCTGTCTGACGGATCTGGAACCGCTGACATTGAATGCGTTCCGCTTTCTGGTAGCATTTTTCGTTCTGGGGCTGATCTTCCTGCCGAAAATGCGCCATATCTCCCGCGCCACCTTGGGCTACAGCGTTGTGGTCGGACTATGTCTTATGGGTGTTTACGCCTGCTGCACCTACGGTGTGCTGTATACCTCCCTCTCCAACGCCGGGTTTATCTGCTCGATGCCGGTCATCACCACGCCCATTCTGGAATTTATTGTCTATCGGAAAAAGCCGCCGAAAAAGCTGCTGACCTGCCTTATTCTATGCGCCACCGGCTTGGCGCTTCTAACGCTCAACGAGACATTCCGCCCGGCATTAGGTGACTTCATCTGTCTCGGCACCTCCGTTTTTTACGCCATCGATCTGATCGTCACCGACCGCGCCATCCGACGCGAGGACGTCGATCCTCTTCAGATGGGAGTATGTGAACTGGGCGTCGTAGGCTTCCTTATGCTGGTGCTGGCGCTGGTACTGGAAACGCCCCACCTGCCCACAACGCCTTTCATCTGGTTCAACGCCCTCTTTCTGGGGATCTTTTGCTCCGGTGTTGCTTTCGTGGTACAAACCGTGCAGCAGCAATACACCAGTCCCAGCCATGTGGGCTTGATCTTTACGCTGGAGCCGCTGTTCGCCGCCATCGTGGCCTACTTTTTCGCCGACGAGGTGCTGCGGCCGCAGGGCTATGTGGGCGCCGTGCTGATGATGGTCAGCTTGGTGCTGATGGAACTGGATTGGCCCGCCAAACGAAAGAAGCAATGAAAAAAGGCGTGGGCTGATGCTCACGCCTTTTTGTTTTCCGCTATACGCTTTTCCGCCCACAGGAGAAGCACCTCCCGGTCATTATCCAGAGTGCCGTCCACCACTGCATCCAAAAGGTTCTGGAGCATTTGGCCGATGGCCGCCCCCTGCAATCCCAGAGGCATCAGATCCCGGCCATTCACCGCCAGCTGGCGCAGGCTAAAGCACTGCTCTTTGGCAAGGAGCGATTCCATGATTTTCTCCAGCTCCGTGATCTCCTGCTGCCGCTGCCGGACTTCCGGAGTCTGGGCCAGATTATCGGCCCGCTTCACCGCAAAAAGCTGTCGCAGCGCCTCCTCGCCCATGATACGCAGCGCCCGTGCCACGCTCTTTTCCGTGGGTGGGATCTGCCGGTCATGCCATAAAACCAGCTGCTCGATGCGCTCGGCAGAGCGCCGGTCGAACCGCAGGCGGTGCAGGATGTCTCGCGCTATCTCCGTACCGGGCTGCGCGTGGCCGTAGAAATGGCCGTTGCCCTGTTCGTCCTTGGTAAAGACAATCGGCTTTGCCAGATCGTGCAGCAGCATGGTCCAGCGCAAAATCGGATCACAGGGGGCGGCATCCACCGCCCGCACCGTGTGCTCCCATACATCGTAGCAGTGGTAGCGATTGCACTGGTCAAATCCCACACAGGGCAGGATCTCCGGCAGAAACACGCCCAGAACCTCCGGCCACGCAAGGAGGATCTCCCCTGCGTTTTTACCGCACAAGAGCTTTGTCATCTCCACCCGGATGCGCTCGGCGGCGATTTTCTGCAGGCCCATCCGGCTCTCCCGAATGGCATTGCCGGTGGCTTCTTCCACAGAAAAGCCCAGCGCGGCGGCAAAGCGCAGGGCGCGCAGGATACGCAGGGCGTCCTCCTCAAAGCGCTTCTTCGGCTCGCCTACGCAGCGGATGATCCCCCGCCGCAGATCCGACTGACCATCAAACAGGTCCGTGAGCCGTCCCTCCACATCCATGGCCATGGCATTCACCGTAAAGTCCCGGCGCTTCAGATCCTCCTCCAACCGTTGGGAGAAGTAGACGGCGCTGGGATGGCGGCCGTCCTCATACGGCCCCTCCGTGCGGAAGGTGGTCACCTCGAAGGATTTTCCACCCTGGCGCACCGTCACAGTGCCGTGCTGCAATCCTGTAGGGATGCAAAAACCATCAAAAAGAGCCATTACCTGCTCGGGTCGGGCCGAGGTGGTCATGTCGTAGTCATCCGGCGTCTTGCCCAGCAGCAGATCCCGCACGCAGCCGCCCACGGCATAGGCCTCGTAGCCCGCCGCCTCCAGGCGGTGCAGCACCTCTCTTACTTCCGTTGGAAACATGGTTTTTCCCCCTTTTTTACAACAAATCCCCGCCTATACCGCAGGAAATTCAGTTGTGCTAATGTTGCACGAATAGTCAATTTGTATTATAATATAGGTTATGCCAAAATGCAATGACGGCGCTTTTTCAGCGCCTTTCAGGAGGAAATATAGAATGATGCATCCGAAAAAGGATATTCATGATTTCATGCGCCCCGGCGTCCGCGTCCATCTTTCCGGAATCGGCGGCGTTTCCATGTGCCCGCTGGCCGAGGTGCTGCAGGGTATGGGTCTTGCCGTGCAGGGCTCTGATATGAACGAAAGTGCTTCTGTGGAGCATCTGCGCTCTCTGGGCATCCATGTGGACATCGGCCACAACGCCGAGAACCTGCGCCAGTGTGATTTGGTGATCCGTACCGCCGCCATCCACGATGACAACCCGGAGATCGCCGGTGCCATCGCCCGCGGCATCCCCGTCTACGAGCGGGCACAGGCGTGGGGCGCTATTATGCGCCAGTATCAAAACGCGCTGTGCATTTCCGGTACCCACGGCAAAACCACCACCACGTCCATGGCCACCCACATTTTCATGGCGGCACAGGCCGACCCCACGGTAATGATCGGCGGTACGCTGCCCTTGCTGCACTCCGGCTATCGGGTGGGACAGGGTGAAACCATTATTCTGGAGTCCTGCGAATACTGCAACTCCTTCCTCAGCTTCTTCCCCACCGTGGCGGTGATCCTCAACATTGAGGCCGACCATCTGGACTTCTTCAAGGATCTGGCAGACGTGGAGCACTCCTTCCGCGCCTTTGCAGACCTCGTGCCCGATGAGGGCTTTGTGGTGGTGAACGCCGATGACGAGAACACCATGAACGCCGTCCGCGGTCTCCGTCATCCCCTCTTCACCTTCGGTTTAAACAAGGAGGCCGACTGCACGGCGACAAACATCGCCTATCACGACGGCTATCCCAGCTTTGATATTGTCATCCGCTCCCAGCTGTACGCCCATGTGGATTTGCAGGTGGCGGGCAAGCACAACATTCTCAACGCGCTGGCCGCTGCCGCCGGTGCCTATGTTCTGGGCATCAAGGGCGAGGCTGTGGGTCGCGGACTTCGGGAATTCCACGGTGCAGGCCGCCGCTTCGAGCATAAGGGCACTTTCCACGGCGCAGAGGTCTATGACGACTACGCCCACCATCCCGGTGAGCTGCACGCCCTGCTCACCACCGCCAGGGCGCTGCCCTATCAGCGCATCATCTGTGCCTTCCAGCCCCACACCTATACCCGCACCAAGGCGCTCTTCCACGAGTTTGTGGAGGAACTGCGGCTGCCGGATGTGACCATTCTGGCGGAAATTTTTGCCGCCCGCGAGAAAAACGACATTGGCATCTCCTCGCAGGATCTCGCCAATGAAATTCCCGGTGCCGTGTACTGCTCCACTTTGCAGGAGGTCGCCGACAAGCTGGAAGAAATCGCACAGCCCGGTGATCTGATCCTCACTGTAGGCGCCGGTGACATCTACCGCGCCGGTGAAGACCTCATCCGTCGGGGGTAAGGCTATGTACATTTCCCCCGTCTTTTCCGGCGCGCCGCAGGAGGCGCGCCCCGACGTCGAGCAGCGGGTCTACGAACTGCTGAGCGAACTGCACATTTCCTTTGACCGGGTGGATCACGGCCCGGCCGACACCATGGAGGACTGCGTGGCGATCTCCCAAGTGCTGGGGGTGGACATCTGCAAAAATCTGGTGCTGACGCCCCGGAACCGCAGCGCTTTCTATCTTTTATGCCTGCCCGGCGACAAGCACTTTTCCACCAAGGATTTCTCCCGCCAGATCGGCTCTTCCCGGCTCAGCTTCGCCTCTGGCGAGGACATGGAGGCCCTGCTGGGCGTCCATCCCGGCTCCGCCTCGATTCTGGGCTTGATGAACGATTCCGAGCATCGTGTGACGCTGGCACTGGATCGGCAGGTAATTGAGAGCGAATATTTCGGCTGTCATCCCTGCCGCAACACATCCTCTCTGCGGCTGAAAACCGCAGATGTGCTGGCTGTTTTTCTCAAACACACGGGCCACGAGCCCATCCTTGTGGATCTCTAACAGGGACTTCCCCGCGCCGATTGTGGGCGTGGGGAAATTCTTTTGAAAAATTTTGTGAAAAAAAGAGGAAATCGGAAAGTTTTCTCGTATATACATATACAGAGCCTCGTATAGAACGCAGGCCTTGGGGCAAAACTTTCACCGAAAGGAGGCGCCATATGGCATTTCCCCAGAGTTTTTTGGACGAGCTCATCGCCCGCAGTGACATTGTGGATATTGTCAGCAGCTATGTTACCCTGACCCGAAAGGGCGCCAACCTCTTCGGCTTGTGCCCGTTCCACAATGAAAAGACCCCCTCCTTCTCCGTCTCGCCGGATAAGCAGATCTACCACTGCTTCGGCTGCAAGAAGGGCGGCGGCGTGATTAATTTCATTATGGAGATCGAAAATCTCAGTTATCCCGACGCGGTGCGCTTTCTGGCCAAGCGGGCCAATCTGCCGGTACCGGAGGATGACCGGGACGGCACGGAAAAGCTGCGCCAGCGGATGCTGGCTCTCAACAAGGATGCCGCCCGGTATTACCATCAGATGCTGTATGCGCCAGAGGGCGAGGGCGTGCGGGCCTACCTGAACCGCCGTGAGATCCGGCGGGGCGTCGCCACCCGCTTTGGCATGGGCGCGGCTCCGGACTCCTGGGACTCGCTGCTGCGGGCCATGACCCAAAAGGGCTACAGCAAGGCGGAGCTCATCAGCGCCGGTCTGGTGGTCAAGAACAAAAACGGCGGCCTCTACGACAAGTTCCGCAACCGACTGATGCTGCCGGTCATTGACGTGCGCGGTGACGTAGTGGGCTTCGGCAGCCGCGTACTGGACAAGTCCGAGCCCAAGTACATGAACACCACTGAGACGCTCACCTACAGCAAGCGCCGCATCCTGTACGGTCTGAACCTTGCCAAAAAGACGAAGCGGCCCAACATCATCCTCTGCGAGGGTAACTTAGACGTGGTAACGCTGCATCAGGCGGGCTTTGACAACGCCGTTGCCTCCATGGGTACGGCACTGACCACCGAGCAGATCCGACTTTTGAGCCGCTATACCAAGGAATTGGTGCTCTGCTACGACAACGATACCGCAGGCCAGCTGGCCACGCAGCGGGCGCTGGAGCTTCTCAACAACACGGATTTCTCCGTGAAGGTACTGCGCCTTCCCCGCCGCATGGTGGATGGGGAGGCCATCAAGCAGGACGCCGACGACTTCATCAAATTCCAAGGGCGGGACGCCTTCGAGAATCTGCTCTCTGGCAGTGAGAACGGCATTGAATTCCGCATGGCACAGGTGGCGGGCAAATATGACCTCACCGACGATCGGCAGCGTATCGCCTACGCCGCCGAGATCAGCACGGTGCTCTCTCGCCTTGAAAATGCGGTGGAGCGGGAGATCTACACCGTCCGTGCCGCCGAAACGGCCAAGCTGACCGTGGAGGCCATGCGTCTGGAGGTGAACCGTGCCTTCAAGCGCCGTGCGGGCAAGGAGCGGAAGATGACGGAGCGGCGGGAACTGAACCCGGCCGCCAGCGCCCAGCCGGTGCAGCGCAGCATCCACTACGACAACCTGCGCTCCGCCATGGCAGAGGAGGGCATTTTGCGGCTGCTGCTGCGGGATGAGAGCATCTTCCCCCAAGAGCCGCCGCTGCAGCCGGAGGATTTCTCCTCACCTCTATTGGGGAAAATCTACGGAGAACTGTGGCAGCGCCGACAGGCAGGCCACGCCGGGAACATCGCTTTTTTAAGCGGCATATTGACCACCGACGAGATGAGCCATCTGACCACACTCCTGCAAAAGCCGGAGTCCGTGTCCGGTGCCGAGCAGGCATTACACGACTACATACATGTGATCCAAGACGAAAAGAGAAAACGGGAGGTTGCCGCCAGCGGAGATCCGCTGCTGGCAGCCATGAATCAATTCAAAAACAAAAAGGGTTATGGAGGAAAGCAACATGAGTGAAAAATTGACGTCCAAGCAGCTTCAGCAAATGGCCAACGAGCTGCTGGCTGCGGATAAGAAAAAGACCGCCGAGGCGGAAAACGCCAAGAAAAAGGCTGCTGAGGCGGAAAGCTCTAAGAAAAAGACCGGCAGCAAGTTGGATGAAAAGACGATGGCTACCCTGCCGGCCTGCGCACTGCTGGCCAGCAACGAGAAGCTGCGTGAGCTCTTTATCAAGGGCAAAAAGAAGGGCAAGCTGGACTCCACCGAATTGAGCGAGGTTCTGGATGCCATGGATCTGGAGAGCGCCCAGATGGATCTCATCTACGACTCTCTGGAGACGCTGAACATTGAACTGAACACCGAGGCCTTTGAGCCCTCCGAGGATGGCGAGCCCCCCATGGCGGAGATCGCCGAGATTGAGGAAGAGGAGCTGGTCGACCCCAACACGCTGGTAGACAGCTTCAATATTGATGACCCCGTCCGTATGTACCTCAAGGAGATTGGCAAGGTGTCCTTACTGAGCGCCGACGAGGAGATCGAGCTGGCCACCGCAATGGCCGCCGGTAACGAGGCCAAGGCCCGTATCGCCGCTTCTGAGGCCGCCATGCACCCCATGACCGACGAGGAGCGTGCCGAGTGCCAGCGTCTGATCGAGCTGGGCGCGGAGGCTTCCCACCTTCTCAGCAACGAAGATGCCCCCCTCTCTTTGGAGGATGCCTCCAAGGCACAGGCCGCCATCCGTGCCGCTGCCAAGGCACAGAGCCGTCTGGACGCCGCCGACAATCTGGGTGAGCCTCTCAGTCCCGAGGAGCTGGCCGAGTGCAGGAAGATCGCCAAGAAGGGCGAGCGCGCCAAGCAGAAGCTGGCCGAGGCCAACCTCCGTCTGGTGGTCTCCATCGCCAAGCGCTATGTGGGCCGCGGTATGCTGTTCCTGGACCTCATCCAGGAGGGCAACCTGGGTCTTATTAAGGCCGTGGAGAAGTTCGACTACACCAAGGGCTATAAGTTCTCTACCTATGCCACCTGGTGGATCCGTCAGGCCATCACCCGCGCAATCGCCGATCAGGCCCGTACCATTCGTATCCCTGTCCACATGGTGGAGACCATCAACAAGGTCATCCGCGTCAGCCGTCAGCTGCTGCAGGAGCTGGGCCACGATCCCTCTCCCGAGGAAATCTCCGAGGAAATGAACATGCCTGTGGATAAGGTGCGTGAGATCCTGAAGATTGCGCAGGAGCCCGTCTCTCTGGAGACGCCCATCGGTGAGGAGGAGGACTCCCATCTGGGCGATTTCATCCCCGACGAGGGCGCTTCCGAGCCCAGCGAAGCCGCATCCTTCACCCTTTTGAAGGAGCAGCTGGTGG
>JAHHSH010000070.1 GCA_020025345.1 Oscillospiraceae bacterium
TGTCTATGGAAGATAGAGAGATCGTTCAACTGTATTGGAATAGAGAGCATAGAGCAATCAGCGAAACAGACTCCAAGTATGGAAGTTACTGCAAGACCATTGCACAAAATATATTGGGAAATAAGGAAGATGCAGAGGAATGCGTAAATGACACATATCTAAATACCTGGAACTCCCTTCCACCCCACCGGCCATCTGTTCTGTCTGCTTATTTGGGGAAGATTACCCGTAACTTGGCGTTTGATCGTTATCGTTCGCGCCATGCAGAAAAGCGCGGTAAAGGTGAAATGAGTTTCGTTCTGGATGAATTAGCAGAGTGCGTGTCAGGGACAGATAGTGTGGAGGATGAAGTAGGCAGGCGTGAATTGATTCGGGCAATCAATGATTTCCTTGCGACCCTGCCGAAGGAAAAGTGCAGTATTTTCCTGCTTAGATATTGGTATGTCCAGCCAATAGCAGAAATCGCAAAGAAGTATGGGATGATAACAGGAAACGTGTCTGTTATCCTTAGCCGCATTCGCGTAAAGCTGAAGGAATACTTGATAGAAAGGAGTTATGACATATGAAGAAGGAAGATTTATTCAGCCTGATGGGGGAAGTGGACGAGCAGAAGGTGGCGGATGCGCAATCCTTGCCTGTAAAAAGATCTCCGTGGTTAAAATGGGGGGCAGTGGCAGCCTGCATATGTTTGGTGGCAGTAAGTGCGTTTGCTTTGCACATTGCGCCTGCACCTACAGGAGAAGAAAAGCTATACATAAGCATGGGGGATGTTTTCATCAATGAGCTTTCCGACATGGAGCCAGATGCCTCCAAACTGAGGAGGGATCTTACTTTATATGAGAAAGTATTGTGGGATGAACCCACCGTAATGGATTATTACGGCAAGAATCTTGTGCCTGCTTATATTCCGGAAGGTTTGATGGCTGCACCCGGAAATGGAAAAGGCTATGCTTACATCCGGAAGTCAGATGGAAAAGTCGTTGAAGATGAGGTGCGGCTTGGTTTCTATCACGCCTATTATGAAGATGGTACACCCAAGTTAACCGACGGTGTAGCCGCCCCAAAAGGATTTTATCTTCGTGCATCCAAACTGGGTCTTATCCATGAATGCTTTTATATGATGCCGGAAAATGAGGTGAAAACCTCTGATATGAACGGCACTCCTGTCATGATCGGCTACCGTTCCATGCCATATGGTCCATACAGTGCGGAAACGCATGAACCCTCCGGATACTATGATCTATATGTTGCTGAGTTTAAATTCGATGGCATTGACTATCAGATTGTTGCAGAGCAAATGGAAAAGGAAGACGTAATCAAAGTTGTTGCTTCTATTGTTTCTGGGGAGGTAGAAGTAGAAATAATAGAGTAATACAAGGCTTAATACCGTCACAGGCATAGAAAGAGGGCGAGACTTTCATAGTCTCGCCCTCTTTGCGCCGTTATAGATTTTTCATCACGTTTTCATCACACACTACGGAGATGGAGCGCACACCGTCGGATGTGGCGGGAGCGGCAGGTGTGGCAGCCTTTGCGAGCTGATCCCGATGTTCCAAAAACTTGGGAGCTACTTGAGGGAAGAGTGCCAGACTCAGCACGTCCTCGTCGCTCTTGGCAATGTCCTTGAACTCTTGACGGTACTTTTCCAGTTCCGGTTCGAGGAGATCAGCAGGACGGCAGGTGATCACGTCCTCCGCCGCGATCCCGGCTTTGGCGCGTACCTCCGGGTTTACCTCACCGGGCAGGGCACCGTATTCCCCTCGAAGAACTGCCTTGGATTCCTTGGGGAAGACCTTGTAGCGCTCATCCATGATGACGTTCATCACGGCCTGCGTGCCTACGATTTGGCTGGTGGGGGTGACAAGGGGAGGATAACCGAAATCCTTACGGACGCGGGGAATCTCCGCCAGCACATCGTAGTATTTATCCTCTTTCCCGGCCTGCTTGAGCTGGGAGATCAGATTGGAGAGCATACCGCCGGGCACTTGATAGAGAAGGGTGTTGGTGTCCACGTTCAGCACCTTGGGATCTAAAATCCCGTCGTCCTTCAGCCGCTGTGCTACCTTGCGGAAGTGAGCTGCGGCGTCGGACATCTTCCCAAGATCCAGCCCGGTATCGCGCGCCGTACCCTGCAATGTGGCCACCAGAGACTCGGTGGCAGGCTGGGAGGTACCGTTGGCCAGAGGGGACAGGGCGGTATCTACAATGTCCACACCGGCGAAGGCGGCCATCAAAAGGGTCATATCGCCGGTACCGCTGGTGTTGTGGGTGTGGAGGTGGATGGGGACAGAGACCGTCTCCTTCAGCGCCTTCACAAGGGAGTAAGCGTCCATGGGCAGCAGCAAATTGGCCATATCCTTGATGCAAATGGTGTCAGCCCCCATTTGCTCCAGCTCCTTGGCCAGCTTCACGAAGTAGGTCTCATCGTGGATGGGGGAGATGGTATAGGACAGCGTTGCTTCCACCTGTCCGCCGTACTTTTTGGTGGACTTGATGGCCTGTTCCAGATTGCGCACATCGTTCAGCGCGTCGAAAATGCGGATGATATCAATGCCGTTTTCAATGGACTTGCGGCAGAATAGATCGACCACATCGTCGGCATAGTGCTTGTAGCCCAGAATATTCTGACCGCGGAAGAGCATTTGCAGCTTGGTGTGCGGCAGACCCTTCTTCAGCTTACGCAGCCGTTCCCACGGATCTTCGTTGAGAAATCGCATACACGCATCGAAGGTGGCGCCGCCCCAGCACTCCAGAGAGTAGTAGCCGATGGAGTCCAGAATTTCCAGCGCCGGAAGCATTTCCTTGGTCGTCATGCGGGTAGCTGCCTGGGATTGGTGCGCATCACGCAGGATGGTATCGGTGATCAGCAGGGGGTTATTTGACAAAAATTCCATGAAGCAATACCTCGCTTTCCTTAGCCGAACAGGGAGATCAGCACACCTGCGGCAATGGCAGAGCCAATCACGCCGGCCACGTTGGGACCCATAGCATGCATCAGCAGGAAGTTGCCGGGGTTGGCCTCCTGGCCCTCTTTCTGGGCCACACGGGCGGCCATGGGCACGGCGGAGACACCGGCAGCACCGATGAGGGGATTGATCTTCTCTTTCAAGAACAGGTTCATAAACTTAGCCAGCAACAGACCACCGGCAGTACCTACGCTGAAGGCCACCACGCCCATGAGCATGATGCCCAGTGTTTTGACGGACAGGAAGGTGGCGCCGGTGGCCGTAGCGCCTACGGAAATACCGAGGAAGATGGTGACGATGTTCATGAGCTCATTTTGCACTGTTTTGCTCAGACGATCGGCCACGCCGGACTCCTTGAAGAGATTACCCAGCATCAGGCAGGAGATCAAGGGGGCGGCGGAGGGAACCAGCAGGGAGACAAAGATGGTCACAACGATGGGGAAGAGAATCCTCTCCCGTTTGGACACAGTGCGCAGCGGTTTCATCACGATTTGCCGCTCCTTCTTGGTGGTCAGCAGTTTCATGATGGGAGGCTGGATTACGGGGACCAGCGCCATATAGGAATAGGCCGACACGGCAATCGGTCCTAAAAGTGCCGGAGCCAGCATGGCGGCAACAAAGATGGCGGTAGGGCCGTCTGCGCCGCCGATAATACCCACAGAGGCAGCCTCTGCACCGGTAAAGTGCAGGAACACACGGCAGCCCACATAGGTCATAAAAATGCCCAGCTGTGCCGCAGCACCCAGCAGCAGGCTTTTGGGATTGGCAATCAGAGGACCGAAGTCGGTCATTGCACCTACACCCAGGAAGATAAGGCAGGGGTAAATTCCCAGCTTGATGCCCAAGTAGAGAATATCAATAAGACCCACACCGATGGTTTGCCCCACGCTGACGGAGGAGAGCACATCGGCGGAAACGCCCAGCGCTTCCATTTCTGTCAAAAATTCTGCGGTAATGGGTGCGCCGCCCAGAAGATCCCAGTGGATGTGTCCACCGGCATAGAGAATCTCATGGAACATATTGGCACCGGGCAGATTGGTCACCAGCATACCGATGGCAATAGGAACCAAAAGCAGCGGCTCATATTTCTTTACGATGCCCAGAAACAGCAGTACGCAGGCGATCACGATCATCACCAGACATTTCCAGTTATCACCCACAAAAAACTGGGCAAAACCTGTACTTTGCAGGAAGTTTACAATAGCATCCATGGGGCGCCTCCGTTACTGGATGACACACAGCAGAGTGCCGGACTCCACGGCGGAACCCTTGGCGGCGTGAACGGACTGAACAACGCCGTCGTGGGGAGCCATGATCTCATTTTCCATTTTCATGGCTTCCAGAATCATCAGCACCTGGCCGCTTTTGACGGTGTCGCCGTTGGCTACATTTACAGAGAGAATATTGCCGGGCATGGGCGCGGTGATCTTTTCGCCATCGGCAGGAGCAGCTGCGGCGGGGGCAACAGGTACTGTGGCAGCAGCTTCGGTAGCTGTGCCGCTCATCTCCTCCAGTTCTACCTCATATGCAGTACCGTTGACAGTTACCTTGTACTTTTTCATAACTTGTTCCTCCTCAGATCAGACTCTTTTAATAGATACGATGCGAATGGCAGAAGTATCGGTATGCAGATTTTCTGCAACGGCGGCAGTGATCGCTGCCAGCAGTTCTGCCTTTTTCTCGGGGGGCAGGGATGTTTCACTCACGGATGTCTGCGGGGGATTTGTAGTGGTGCCCTTCCTGCAGCAAAGGCGCCCCATAATACGCAGCAGAACAACGAGACAGGCTAAACCAAGAAATACGGTTCCCATGCCCATCAGACAGACAAATAGGTTGGAATATTCCATAGCTTTCAGTCCCTTCAAGTATGATATGTTAGTATTGTACCAAACATTTGGTAAGATTACAAACCAGAACACAAAAATCGTGACATTGACGAACAGAATGAATTTTTCGTTGTCAGTTCACACAAAGAATTCCAGAGGAAAAAGTGCTTTTCTTTAAGAGGAAATTGTGTTAAAATGACGTTTCAAGAGAAAAAGGAGACGGTTTTATGCAGTATGGAGCTATACAGAAGGGAACGTTCATAGATCGCCCGAACCGCTTTATTGCCCATGTAGATATAGACGGGCAGTCGGTGGTCTGCCATGTGAAAAATACGGGGCGCTGCCGGGAACTGCTTGTGCCGGGGGCAGAGGTATGGCTGGAGCGGGGAACGAACCCCAAGCGCAAGACAGCCTATGATCTGATTGCTGTGCGCAAAGGAGAAAAACTCATCAATATGGATGCCCAGGCACCCAACAAGGTGTTTGCAGAATGGGTCAGCCAGTTTGAACCGGCGCTGACGGAGCTGCGCGCTGAATATACCTACGGGAAATCACGACTGGACTTCTGCCTTCATACGGCGGAAGGGCTCCATATGGTGGAGGTGAAGGGCGTCACGCTGGAGAAAGACGGCCATGCCTGTTTTCCGGATGCGCCGACAGAGCGCGGGGTCAAACACATCCATGAGCTGATCCACGCAGTGGAGGAAGGCCACCGTGCCAGCGCTGTTTTCATCATTCAGATGGAGGATGTGGTAGATTTTGCTCCCAATGATGTGACCCACCCGGCTTTTGGCGATGCACTGCGGCAGGCGGCAGAAGCTGGCGTTAAAATTGTAGCAGTAAACTGCCATGTAAAGCCGGATAGCTTAACAGTATTTGGGCAGGTTCCGGTGCTCCTTTGAATAGGATTTCAACGTTGAAAATAAGAAAAAGGCACGACTTTTGTCGTGCCTTTTTCATGGGTAGATTATTGATTTGCCAGATGGAGCAGCCAATAGGTGATCCGTGCCGTCAATCCCCAGAGGGGATAGGGGAGATCCTCGTAGACGGGAACCTCCATTCGGCCGCTTTTCCATGAGTAGTCGGGGGATGCCTGCACCTTTTTGTAGGGGAAGCGATCGTCTACCATAGGCTGAAGTGGGTAGCGGTAGAATTTGGGTGGATGGGACAGAAGTTCCTCCACAGGAATGAGGAGTGTGTGATCTACCTCCGCCGGATTGCAGCGGATGTTCTGTAATGCCGAGGGAGAAACTTTGGCAAGAATGGGGTACATCAGCGCATCGGAGCGAAGATAGAGAAAGTCTAACGCACCGATGATCTCAATGTCGTGGGACGGAATACCCAGTTCCTCTTCTGTTTCGCGCAGAGCGCACTGTACGTTGGATTCTCCCGGTTCCAATTTCCCGCCGGGAAAGCAGATCTCTCCGGCATGATGCTGAAGAGCGGCAGAGCGTACCTCGTAGAGAAGAGAAAGTCCTTCCGGCAGCTCTACCAAAGGCACCAGCACGGCATAGCACGCCCGTGCCTGCTGCAGGGTGGGAACATGGTGGCGAAATGCCTTTTCAAATGTCTGTAACTCCATGGTACACCTCCTGCGGATATTACTAAGGAGTATAACACAGGATTGCCAGATGCACAATGGAGAGAAATAAAAATCCCCCCGTCCGGAGACGGGGGGAGGTAGACTAAGCTTAGCAGCCGCAGTCATTGCCGCAGCCACAACCGCAATTGTTGCCGTAGCCGTTGCCACAACCGTTACCACAGCCGCAACCGCAGCCATTGCCGCAGCACAGGAACAGAAGGATGATTGCAATGATAATCCAGCAGCTATTGCCTCCGAAGCAGTTCTGATTACACATATCGTAGCCTCCTATGAAATTTGAGCCGTTTTGTTCGGCCTCATTCCATAGTATGTCGGAGACGGGAAAAGGTGCGCTTACTCCTGGGAGATACGATAGCTCAAGGTGAGAAGAGTATCCACGAAGTGGATGCTCTCAAAGAAAACGCTGGGATCCTCCGAGGAGAGCTCTACGTTGGTGAAGTTCCAGAACCCGCGGATTCCCAGACTGACCAATTGATCAGCCAGAGGCTGTGCTACGCTCTGCGGAACGGTAAGCACGGCGACGTCAGGAACATTTTGCGCGACATAGTCCTCCAACTCATCCATGGAGCGGATGGTTACATCCCGGATGGAAGTGCCGATGAGCTCGGGGGAAATATCGAAAGCGGCATCCAGCTGGAATCCTGCTTTGCCGAAGTCAAAGTTTTGCAGCAATGCGTGTCCCAGATGTCCCACACCGACAATGATGAGGCGATGACCGTTGTCGCTGCCTAGAATATGACCGATCTCAGAACGCAGTTCCGATACGTTATAGCCATAGCCCTGCTGTCCGAATTCACCAAAGCAACTCAAATCCTGCCGAATCTGAGAGGCGGTAATGCCCATCTTGCTGCCGAGGGAATTGGAAGAAATTCGCACAACACCTTTATCATGCAAATCGTTCAAATAGCGGTAGTAGCGCGGGAGACGGTGAATGACAGCGTCCGAAATTCTCTGTTTTTTCATGGTACAATAACCATCCTTCTGAAAAACTATAGTAAACAGGATTAAAGGAGAAAATGCTGGAATCCTGCCTCTCTTTTTCTATATTGTACAACAGGGGTAAAGAGTTGTCAACTTTTTTAACAATCTTTTTTAACAAAAATTACTTTACAAACGAGGGGATCCTTGTTATAATATCTTGGCAAGATTGATATGCGCCCGTAGCTCAGCTGGATAGAGCGTTAGACTCCGACTCTAAAGGCCGCTGGTTCGAATCCAGTCGGGCGTACCAAGTAAAAAGCACCGGAAATCCTTTGAAAGCAAGGGTTTCCGGTGCTTTTTTGTGCTCGAAATGCGGTGCTCACAAAGGACCATTTTAAGCCCTAATAGGCATGAAAAGGCATTATGGGGTATTAAGGGTGTGGTAAAAAGCGTGGTAAAATCATACGTCAATCAGCTTCCGGGCAATCTCCAGAGAGCTCTGTCCACTGTGCGTATAAATATTTGCTGTTGTAGTGATGTCTGCATGTCCCATGAGCTCTTTTGCAATATTGATGGGGACGCCCTTCGCCTGCAAGTCGGTGCAGTAGGTGTGCCGCAGATCGTAGAGATCCAGATCATCTGCTATTGCATGCTCGGTGATCACAAGCGTATGTTTCCGCTTGCCTGGTGGCTTGAGAAGTTCTGTCTTGGCTCCGAGCTCCGGATCCACATCAGTCCAACGTAAGGCGGCTGTTTCTCCGGGTCGCAGACCACAGTATAGCATGGAGAGTACCCATAGCCCAGA
>JAHHSH010000071.1 GCA_020025345.1 Oscillospiraceae bacterium
ACGGCCCTCCCTTCTCCAACGGCGACATCCACATGGGTCACGCCCTGAACAAGGCACTGAAGGACTTCATCGTCCGCAGCTACGCCATGCGCGGCTACTACACTCCCTATATCCCCGGCTGGGATAACCACGGTATGCCCATCGAGTCCGCCATCATCAAGGAGCAGAAGCTCAACCACAAGGCCATGAGCGTCTCCGATTTCCGCAGCGCCTGCCACGACTACGCTGAGAAGTACATCCAGCGCCAGATGGCCGGCTTCAAGCGCATCGGCGTGGTGGCTGACTGGGAGCATCCCTACCGCACCATGGACAAGAGCTTCGAGGCTGCCGAGGTCCGTGTCTTCGGTAAGATGTACGAGAAGGGCTTCATCTACAAGGGTCTCAAGCCCGTGTACTGGTGCGCCCACGACGAAACCGCTCTGGCCGAGGCAGAGATCGAGTATCAGGACGATCCCTGCACCACCGTGTATGTCAAGTTCCCCATGAATGACGATCAGGGTAAGCTGGGTCATCTGGACCTCTCCAAGCTCTATTTCGTGATTTGGACCACCACCATCTGGACCCTGCCCGGCAACATGGCCATCGCTCTGCATCCCGATGAGAGCTATGCCATTGTCAAGGCCGACAACGGCGAGATGTACATTATGGCCGAGGCTCTCACGGAGAAGGTCATGAAGATCGGCGGTTTTGAGAACTACGAGATCGTCGAGACCCACCCCGGCTCCTTCTTCGAGAATATGCTGGCCAGCCATCCCTTCCTCGACAAGACCAGCCGCCTGCTGCTGGCTGACTACGTCACCATGGATTCCGGTACGGGCTGCGTCCATACCGCTCCCGGCTTCGGTGCCGACGACTACCAGACCTGCATGCGCTACGGCATGGAGATGGTGGTACCCGTGGATGACCAGGGCCGTCACACCGACTACGCCGGCAAGTATGCCGGTATGAAGACCGAGGAGTCCAACCCCGTGATCTTGAAGGATATGCAGGAGTCCGGCGTCCTCTTTGCCAGCGAGGAGATCGTCCATAGCTATCCCCACTGCTGGCGCTGCAAGCACCCCATCATCTTCCGTGCCACCCCGCAGTGGTTCTGCTCCGTGGATTCCTTCAAGGACGAGGCCTGCGCCGCCTGCGAGGATGTCCGCTGGCTGCCCGCCTGGGGCCAGGACCGCATGACCGCCATGATCCGTGAGCGCAACGACTGGTGCATCAGCCGTCAGCGCCGCTGGGGTCTGCCCATCCCCGTGTTCTACTGCGAGGAGTGCCACAAGCCCGTGTGCACCCCCGAGACCATCGACAAGGTTTCCAACATCTTTGGCGAGAAGGGTTCCAACGCCTGGTTCGATATGGAGGCCGAGGAGCTGCTGCCCGAAGGCTTCACCTGCCCCCACTGCGGCGGCAAGCACTTCACCAAGGAGACCGATACGCTGGACGGCTGGTTCGACTCCGGCTCCACCCACTTCTGCGCCATGGAGCAGAAGCAGAACTTCTGGCCCGCCAGCATGTATATCGAAGGCGCTGACCAGTACCGCGGCTGGTTCCAGTCCTCCCTGCTGACCGCTGTGGGCGCTCTGGGCCGCACCGCTCCTTTCAAGGAGTGCCTGACCCACGGCTGGACCGTGGACGGCGAGGGCCGCGCCATGCATAAGTCTCTGGGCAACGGCATGGACCCCAACGAGATCATCCAGAAGTACGGCGCAGACCTGCTGCGTCTGTGGGCCGGCAGCGCCGACTACCATGTGGATGTCCGCTGCAGCGACGACATCTTCAAGCAGCTGAGCCAGAACTATCTGAAGTTCCGCAACACCTCCAAGTTCTGCCTGGATAACCTGACCGACTTCGATCCCAACCATCTGGTGGCTCCCGAGGATATGCTGGAGCTGGATCGCTGGGCCGTCACCCGCCTCAACGCGCTGATCCGCAAGGTGTTCAACGCTTATGACAACTACGAGTTCCATGTGATCTCCCACGCCATCAACGACTTCTGTGTGGTGGATCTGAGTTCCTTCTACTTCGACATCATCAAGGATCGCCTCTACTGCGATGCCGCCGACAGTTTGGAGCGCCGCAGCGCCCAGACCGCCATCTACATGATTCTGGACGCCATGACCCGTATGTTCGCTCCCATCCTGGCCTTCACCTGCGACGAGATCTGGCAGGTCATGCCCCACCGCGAGGGCGACGACGAGCGCAACGTGGTGCTCAACGACATGGTCCAGCCCTACGAGGCCTATGCCCTCAGCGAGGTGCAGATGATGCGCTGGGGTGTTCTGGAGCAGCTGCGTGACAGCGTGAACGTGGCTCTGGAGAAGGCCCGTGCCGAGAAGAAGATCGGTAAGGCACTGGAGGCCCATGTGGTGCTGGTCACCGACAAGCCCGTGGCCGAGTCCAATCTGGAGGAGACCCGCAAGGCCTTTGAGGACAAGTGGGATGACCTGTTCATTGTCTCCGATGTGGAGATCAGTGAGGATCCCGAACTGTACGCACAGGCCGCCGAGACCGCTCTGGAGGGCGTTCGCGTGCTGGTCAGCGAGGCTAAGGGCGAGAAGTGCATGCGCTGCTGGAAGCACCATGTACTGGTGGGCAAGAACGCAGAGTATCCCGATCTGTGCCCCCGCTGCGCCGCTGTGATGGCAAAGCTGCCCGTCATCGAATAAACCACTTGCATTTCCTGTCAGGAATGCTATAATATTTGGGTAAGGCTCCGTGCCTTACCCAAATATGGGCTCGTAGCTCAGCTGGGAGAGCGTACGGTTCGCATCCGTAAGGTCGAGGGTTCGATCCCCTTCGAGTCCACCAAAAAACGCCTGTTTTCTTGCGAAAACAGGCGTTTTTCTTTATTTTATGAATGATTTAGTTGTGCCGCATTTCCCGTATTTTTGTCCGGCCACAGACAAATTCCTTTTTTGATCACAGAGTGCGGCTGGTTTTGGCGGCCTTGTGGCTGCATGATAGATATGAAAAAGGATGCAAGCGTCAGCTTGCATCCTTTTCTTTTTCTGAGAACTTTTATTGTTTCAGCGGTACTATTTTGACCTGCGGCGTCTTTCCGATGCCGCAGGAAACACCAGTCGGATCTCAGCCGTTTAAAACCTCGTTCTGCGTGTTGGGCTCACCGGAAACGAACTTTTGCAGGTTGTCGATGGTGGTGGAGGCGATGCTGTCCAAGGCTTCCTCGGTTAGGAATGCCTGGTGAGAGGTGACGATGACGTTGGGCATGGAGAGCAAACGGGCCAGCTTGTCATCCTGCATGATGTGACCGGAGTTGTCTGTGTAGAACATATCGCCCTCGTCCTCATAGACATCCAGGCAGGCGGCACCGATCTTCTTGCTCTTGATGCCGTCAATCAGAGCCTCGGTGTCGATCATGCCGCCGCGGGAGGTATTGACGATATAGACGCCCTCCTTCATCATAGCGATGGTCTCCCGGTTGATGATGTGGTAGTTGTCCTTGTTCAACGGGCAGTGCAAGGCGATGATATCAGACTGGGAGAACAGCTCGGGCAGATCCACATACTTTACGTTAAGAGAGTGGTCGGGGTACATATCATAGGCCAGGACATTCATGCCAAAACCATGGCAGATGTCGGCGAAGATACGGCCAATCTTGCCGGTGCCGAAGATACCCACGGTCTTACCATACATATCAAAGCCGGTCAGACCGTCGAGGCTGAAGTTGAAGTCCTTGGTTCGGTTGTAGGCCTTATGGATACGGCGGTTGATGGTCAGCAGCAGAGCCATGGCGTGCTCAGCCACAGCGTGAGGCGAGTAGGCAGGCACGCGGAACACACGAATCTTACCTTCGCAGGCCTTCAGATCCACGTTGTTGAATCCAGCGCAGCGCAGGGCAATCACCTTCACACCCATCTCATAGAGTTTATTCACAACCGTGGCATTGACAGTATCGTTAACGAACACGCAGACGGCATCATAACCGTCTGCCATAGAGACGGTGTCCTCGTTTAGTCGGGTCTCGAAGTACTTGATGGTCATTCCGGTTCCTTCCGAGTAACGATTGAAACCGACCATATCGTAGGACTTGGCGTCGAAAAATGCAATTCTCATTTGATAACTCCTTTTCTTTGTTAATATTATAACGATTGTTTTAGGCGAAATCAATATGAAAACTAGCATAAACTTTCGGCTTAGGAAGGCGCCTGCTTTGTTTATTCTTTTAGCCGTCGTCTGTACGCTGGTAACTGGTGGAATTGGCACATTATTGGTGCCGCCCTCCTTTTCTGTGGCCCCGCCTATTGCAGTCATAGGTAGAGTTATCCTAAAACAAATCGTACCCGCTGCGCCGGAAATTTCTACTCCCATACTTGTACTTCAAATTTGCACATCTGTCGAAGACCATCAGCGCGCTTTTTCTCTTGAGCGTCCTCACAAACTATGCTACACTCGTGTATGAAGCTATGCCCACCAGCATATGGATGTGATCTATACAAGCCTCCGCTTCGATCATTTCGCTGCATAACTTCCGGAAAATCTCACCTATATCCTTCCGTAAGCCCTTATCTATCACTTTTCTTCCATATTTCGGTGCGAATACGTTATGATGCTCGCACCGCTAACTCGAATGTGCTGTCTTGTCCATTTCATTTTTCATCTCATTAAAAATCTCCTTGCTAATCTCGTGCCGCGCCCGCCAGACCATCACCACTCCGGCACGGTGGTTTTTATTGACCAAGGTTTTTATCTCCCCCCGGCAGAACCAGAGGTTTTGTTAACCCCTAAGGTACCAACGAGAAAACGGCAAAGGAGAAGATGAAAGTGCATAAAAAAAGATTACAATTATTGCCCTGAATCCCTGCGGCTGGCCGCTCTTATAAGAAAGATGCGGAGCAGTTGTTTGGAGAAGTGGCTGATGTGGATCATAACGCATTAAATAAAAAGAGAAAGGGAAAATTTTTATGAAATACGATTTTTCTAAGGTTGTGGATCGCTCAGAGAACCATTCTGCAAAGTATGACGAGCGAGCGAAGAAATTTGGTACCGATGATGTGATCCCTCTTTGGATCGCTGACATGGATTTCCGCACTGCACAGCCCATCACGGATGCGCTGACTGCACGCGCACAAGAGGGCATTTGGGGTTATACTGCCCGCCCGGACAGCTATTTCAAAGCCATTTGCGACTGGAAGAAGCGCCGTAATAACTGGGATATCGACCCTGCTCTGATGAGCTTCAGCTTGGGCGTTGTGCAGAGCATTTCCGCTGTGGTGAAGCTGTTTACCCCCGAAGGGGGCAGCGTGCTGATTCAGACGCCCGTTTACTCTGAGTTCTATGACATGGTCGAGGCATGGAATCGCAAAGTAGTTGAAAATCGCTTTGTCGAGAATGACGGGCAGTGGAGCGTAGACTGGGAAGATTTCGAAAAAAAATTGGATGAGGTTGACCTGTTCCTGCTGTGCAATCCACATAATCCCTTGGGCATCGTTTGGACGCCTGAAGAGCTGCGCCGTATGGCAGAGCTGTGCATCAAGCACAACGTGGTTCTTTTCTCGGACGAAATTCATTCGGATCTGATTTTCCACGGGAAAAAGCACACTTCTACTGCAAGCCTGTCTCCGGAGATTGCACAGCATGTCATCACCGGCATTTCCGGCACCAAGACCTTCAATCTGGCCGGCCTGCAGGCAAGTGCCGTGGTGTTCCCCGATGCACACACCAAGCAGGTCTTCGACCACTTCTGGCAATGCATGGACATTCACCGCAACAATGCATTCTCGCTGACTGCGATGGAGACCGCTTTCAACGAGGGTGAAGATTGGCTGGAACAGCTGCTGCCCTACATTAGCGACAACTTCGATTTTGTGGTAGATTATTGCAAAAAACACATCCCCGAGATTAAGACCTATGCACCCGATGCCACTTATCTGATGTGGCTGGACTGCCGTGAGTTGGGTCTTTCCAACGATGCTCTGCGAGACTTCATGATCCACAAGGCAAAGCTCGGCCTTAATGAGGGCTGTTCTTTCGGGCGGAGTCTGAACGGCTATATGCGTCTCAACGCGGCATGCCCCCGATGCATTCTAGAAAAGGCGATGAAGCAGCTGGAAGAAGCCGTCAATTCTTTATAAATGAGCTTGCGTACAAACCAACTCAAGTTTTTGCCCCATTATAGCGCGGGCGGAGGCGGGCAGATAGTTTTTACGCCTACGGAAAGGAATATATCATCATGCATCGTTTAACGCAGTTGATTTCACAGGATATGAAACCGGCACTGGGTGTAACTGAGCCCGGTGCGATTGCCTTCGCTGTGGCCACCGCCAAAAGCAAGACAAACGGTGAGGTTCAGGAGGTTTCCCTCCGACTGAACAGCGGCATGTACAAAAACGCATTTACCTGCGGGATTCCCGGCAGCAGTCATGTAGGCAACACGTTTGCTGCAGCTCTGGGCGCTGCGGGCGCAAATGCAGAAAAGGGGTTGGAATGTCTGGACGGCATCACCCCGGAGCAGCATCGCGCAGCGGAAGAGCTGGTCAATGCGGGCAAAGTCCACGTCAGTATGAGCGAGGTTACCAGCCGCATTTACATTGAAGCTAAGGTAACCACAGCAGAGGGTTATGCCGAGGTGATTATCCAGAACGCGCACACCAACATTACACGGATCCGGGTGAACGGAGAAGTGGTGTTCCAACAGGAAACAGAGAGCGCAAATGATGGCGAAGAAGCGGAAACGCCGGTGATTCATCAGTGCACGCTCCAGCAGCTTGTGGAATATGCGGAATCTGTGCCGCTGGAGGAAATTTCCTTCATTGAACAGGCATATGAGGTCAATTTGGCCCTGTTTGAAGAGGGCGTGAGCAATCCAAGGACGACGTTTGCACCGTTCTTGCTGGCGGAGAACGGTGGAGAGCGCATCTCTGCCGACGAGGAGAAAACGGCAAATTTGTTGTGCAATGCTGCCATTGAGGCGCGAGTTATCGGACTCAACCGTCCTGCCATGAGCATCACCGGTTCCGGCGCCCACGGAATCATTGCCACAATGCCGCTTTACGCTGCCTATCGGGTGCAGGGTTATTCCAAAGAACAGCTGCTGCGAGCTACGGCGCTGAGCTATCTTGTATGTATGTACATTAAAGAGTATTCCGGCAAGTTGTCCGCATTCTGTGGTTGTGCAATTGCAGCGGGAACCGGCATGGCTGTGGCGCTTTGCTGGCTGCGCGGCGGCGATCTGGCAGCGATGGAGCGTGTCATCTGCAATATGGCCTCCAGCATTACCGGAATGATCTGCGACGGTGGAAACCAGGGTTGCACCATGAAGGGTATTGCTGCTGTTGGCGTGGCATACACCTCGGTGAAGATGGCAATGCAGGGCGTCTCCATCCAGTCCATTCATGGTATCAACGGTGCGACGCCGGAGGATACCATGCGCTTTATGGGGCAGATCGCCTCTCCGGGCATGATTGGTACAGAAGCCACCATTATGGATATTTTGCAGGAAAAGCAGTCTGCGCAGTAATGTGCCGGACAAATCTTCGGTAAAGTCAACATCCCCCGGCACTGAGCAAAACGTTCAGTGCCGGGGGATAATTTTTTCGAATATCCGACAGTAAAGTTATCTCTGCGGCGCAAGGGGCGATCTGTGCGTCTGGCCTTTTATTGTTTCGGAGTGATTCCTTTGGATCTGTTAGCCGTAGGATCCA
>JAHHSH010000072.1 GCA_020025345.1 Oscillospiraceae bacterium
GCTCTATGCTCTCTATTCCAATACAGTTGAACGATCTCTCTATCTTCCATAGACACTTCCCCCTTTCAGCTATATACACGGAATACGCGCAGGAATCTATAGTGATAGGTAATCCTTTGAGGCTATCTCCAGATTTTCCCCCACTCCACACCGTGCGTGCGACTTTCACCGCACACGGCGTTCCATCGTTAGTTGTTACTCGTGTAACATCATTCTCTACATAAGTTCATTTGTTTGTATCCGTTACACAGGCTCGCATCCTGCTTTGCAACGGAGTTCGTTCAGCTTTTTCTTTTGCACTTTCGTGAGTTTCAACAGGTTCAGGTACGTCTCGATGGTTTTGGGATTTGTGGCGTGGATCAGCCTATGTACGTCCGCCAGTACCAGCACCAGATTTGCATACCTGTCGTCGCCGCCCTTGTTACAGGGCTGCTTATGGTGACAGTGTACTTCTTCCGGCGTTAGGAACTCTCGGCCCGTGATGGCACAGCGGCCATATTGGGCGGCGAACAAGGAGAGGCGGTTGTCGTTGTATTCGACGGATCTGTTGACCACTGGGTTTCTGGACATAAATTCCATAATGCCCTTGTTGGCGATAGCCAGATTGTCGTGTACTTCGGCTCGTCCTTCCTTTGTGTAGGCGTTGACCTTTCGCCTTTTACTCATGGGATTTTTGCACTGGATGTATCCAAGAGGGAGGAGGTAGCTCTCTCCGATGAACCGGAGTTGCTCTGACCTTCCATACCTCTTGTAGTCCTGCGACCTTCTTCCCATGGTTCCTTTCTTTGAGATTTGCGTTCCCAGACGGGCTTTAATGGTATGTTCCACATTCCATGCAATCTGGCCAAAGTCTAAATTGACTTGTGTGGCCATTTCGTAGTAGTTGTGGACACCTCGCACCATAGCATTGAATTTAGCAATCTCTGCGGGTTGCTGTCCCGGTTGGGGGCATTCAATCGCTTTGACTTGCTCCTTCATCTGCATCTGGATGCGTTTAGCGGCCTTATCGCAGATATGCGATTGGGCAACCTTTTTGCCTGCCTTGGATTGTACTTTAACCTTGATTCCTAAAAACTCCGAATAATGCTTCTTGAGGTTTACCACCTGTGTTTTCTCATCCGAGGTAGGGAGCTTCAGCCGATCCCACAGCCACTGCTTTACCGCAATGGCCGTTTTGTCCGCTTGGCTCCTTGTTCTGCAAAGGATGCGGATGTCATCTGCATAGCGGATGGCGTGCATTTCTTTGAGTTTTGTTTTCTTCATTGCCGTATATCCGTGGCCTTTGTTGAGACTGCCATTTTTATTGGTGAAGGGGGAGTATTTCTCCGTCACCGGATTTTCCTCCCATTGGCTTGCTGCCCACCAGTCGAACTCGTTGAGTACGATGTTGGCCAGCAAGGGGGAGATGATGCCTCCTTGCGGCGTTCCCTTTTGAGGGAACACGACCGTTCCATTTGGCATACGGATAGGTGCTTTGAGGATCGCTCGGATGATCGACACCAGCTTTTCATCTTGGATGCCCATTGCCCACATCTGTCGCAGCAGCTTGGGATGATCTACTTCATCAAAGAAACCTTTGATGTCTACCTCCACTACATAGTGTAGTTTTGATATGTTTATGTGTCTCATTTCAGCAGCGATGGCATTTTCAGCAGAACGCAGTGGGCGAAAGCCGTAACTGTTTTCGCTGAATTTTGCCTCACAGATGGGTTCCAAGATTTGCAGGATACACTGTTGAATTAACCTATCCCAGATGCACGGTATCCCGAGGGGGCGTGTCTTGCCGTTTGGCTTAGGGATATCCTTGCGCCTCACAGCCTTAGGTTGGTAGTTCTCCAGTTTCTGCTTAATGGTGTCGCACAGCTGGGCCGGCGTAAGGGTTTCAATCGTCTCAATAGTGAGACGATCTGTACCCGGTGTCCGACTTCCTGTGTTGCGTTTGATGCTCCGATACGCTTTGAGTACATTGGCTTCTGCCCAGATCAGCGGCATGAGATTTGTAAAAATCTTGCCGTTTTTACTGTCGGTGTACAGTCCATCTAAGATGTCCTGTTGGTCATAATACTCGTTGTATCGAAGGTTATTTATCTTGCGAGTTTTGCTGTTGTTCTGAACCTTAGTAGCCATAGGTACATCACCTCATTTCTAAAGAAACGGGGACTTTTTTGTCTTACCCGAAATCCTATGAGGAATGATATACTACCTTTTACTTCTAACGACTTGAGGCCATTCCTCCATGCCCATTACAGGCATTTCTTTGGTTCGACCTCTACTTTTCAGCAGTAGTTAGGTGGCTTATTGTTCTTCGTCCACCGATAGCCTCATGGCTACCTACTACTTTTCCTTGTTCCGATAACCTTATCTTTGCATATACCTTTAGGTGCCTGCTATGAGCCTGACAGCTTGGCAGTGCCTGTAACACTGCATGGATTTTCATAAAAGAAATTTTTACTCGTCCACATTGTCGTTCATTTGATAGAGCAAGGTGCATTTCTACACCCCAAAACTTTAGACCCGTACATTCGCAGGTTCGTCAGTTCGTTAGAACATTCTTACCATGGGTATTTTATAGACCCCCGGCCTATAGGTGACACATCCCACCTCTGGGACGCTTTCGTGTTGCTTGAGCACGGTCACTCTCAGCCGACTTCACCGGGCTTCTGACGATCAGCGTTTCCGCTTGCATCGCCAGCCGGAGTATTAGGGGAGGCCCTTCGGGACGTTACTCCTTCATTTGACCTCTTAGGTTACCAGTTCACTTTTCACAATGAACAGTGCCTCTTTTTCATCTTTTCAGACTTGTAGAGGAACAAGTCGCACTACAGTGATTTTCAATATTTTCTCGTTGCTATGATACCATATTTCGCTCTTTTCATCTATTCTGGCATAGCGTGTTCCCTGCGCTGCCAGCTCTGCATTTCCCCCGTTCTGTGATGTTCTCACAGAAGCATCACCACCTCCCTGCTACAATAGCCGCATTATCCAAGGAGGTTGAACTATGAACGAAACCAAACGCCCTCGCCGCAAGGCGCAGGTAAACACATCCGACTGCGTGGCCTGTGGCTGCTGCGTGAAAGTCTGTCCCCGGGATGCTATCCATGTCATCAAGGGACTGTTCGCCCAAGTCAATGAGGATCTGTGCATCGGCTGCGGCAAGTGCGCACGGGAATGTCCCGCATCGGTGATTGCAGTGAAGGAGGCCAGCGTATGAAAAAGAAATGGTACGACTATCTCTGGATCGTGTCCCTCACTTATCTGGTGCTGGGCTTTTTCAATATTCTTTTTGCGTGGCTGGGTCTGCTGTGCTTCTTCATTCCCCTTCTGATCGCAGCCATCGGCGGCAATAAGGCCTACTGCAATCGATACTGTGGCCGTGGCCAGCTCTTCGCTCTGGTAGGTGGTCGGTTCGGCCTGTCCCGAAAAAAAGACGTCCCCCAGTGGCTCAAGAGTAAGGCCTTCCGTTATGGCTTTCTCATCTTCTTTTTCACCATGTTTTTCGTGATGCTCTGGAATACCTATCTGGTGTTCTCCGGTGCGCAGGAGCTGCGGCAGGCCGTGAAGCTGCTGTGGACCTTCAAGCTGCCGTGGCACTGGGCTTATCATGGCAACGCCACTCCCTGGGTTGCGCAGTTTGCTTTCGGCTTTTACAGCGTCATGCTCACCTCCACGGTGCTGGGCTTCATCACAATGCTTTTCTTCAAGCCCCGTTCCTGGTGTGTCTACTGCCCCATGGGCACCATGACGCAGCTTATCTGCAAGGCACGGCACCACGGCGAACATATCCCCGCCGAAGTTTCCGAGAAAATGTGACATTATCACGGTAATCCTGCCGTATTGTGGTATACTAAGATTAACCTAAAACAACAAAAGAAAGGAGCGTCAACTATGACTGCTATGAATTGGAATAAGGATCTCTTTAATAAGGCTATGGAAGGTGACAAGCCCGTTTTGGTGGAGTTCTGGGCTCCTTGGTGTGTCTACTGCCGCCGGATCGGCCCCTCTTTCGATAAGATTGCCGAGCAGTACGCCGATACTCTCTCCGTGGGCAAGGTCAACATCGACGATGAGTCTGAGCTGGCTGATCAGTTCAACATCGAAGTGATCCCCACGCTGGTGATCTTCAAGAACGGCCAGCGCGTGGCGGATATTGTTGCCCCCGAATCCAAGGCTAAGATTGAAAGCTTTATCGCAGAGAATCTCTGAGAAAGGAGACTTCCATGGAACACATCTATGACGTAATTATCGTCGGCGGCGGCCCCGGCGGCTATACGGCGGCACTCTATGCCGCCCGCGCCGGACTGGACACCATTGTTTTGGAAAAACTGTCCGCCGGCGGTCAGATGGCCCTCACCTCCCAGATCGACAACTATCCCGGCTTCGAGGAGGGGATCGACGGCTTCACGCTGGGTGAAAAGATGCAGCAGGGCGCAGAGCGCTTCGGCGCTGTTACTGAACTGGCAGACGTACAGTCTCTGGAGCTCTCCGTCGACATCAAGCACGTCCACACCAGCGAGGGTGTGTTCCATGGTCGGACCGTCATCCTCGCTACCGGCGCCAATCCCCGGAATTTGGGCGTGGAGGGTGAGCAGGCCCTCATCGGCCGCGGTGTCAACTACTGTGCCGCCTGCGACGGCATGGCCTATCGCGGCAAGACCGTGGCTGTGATCGGCGGCGGCAACAGCGCTGTAGCCGACGCTATGCTTCTCTCCCGCATCTGCAAAAAGGTGATCATCGTACACCGTCGGGATACGCTGCGGGCCACCAAGGTCTACCACGACGCCTTGCTGCGGCAGGAGAACGTAGAATTCCGCTGGAACAGCACTGTCACCGAGCTTCTCCATGAGGATCGGCTCACCGGTATCCGCCTCAAGGACGTCACCACTGGCGAGGAGTCTGTCCTCCCCTGTGACGGCATCTTCGTCAGTGTAGGCCGCGTGCCCAACACCGACCTTGTCAAGGGTACGGTGGAGCTGAATGAGAGCGGTTATGTCAAAGCCGATGAGAGCACCCGCACCAACATTCCCGGTGTATTCGCTGTGGGTGATCTGCGCACCAAGGCGCTGCGCCAAGTGGTCACCGCTGTCTCTGACGGCGCTATGGCTGCCTTCTACGCTGAGGAATATCTGGCGGAGCAGAGCGTATCATGAAAAAATGGATGCGTATTCTGGCTTTCGTAGCCGGTGGCGCGCTGCTGGGGCTGCTATACTATCACTTCTTTGGCTGTAATGGCACCTGCCCTATTACAGCCAGCCCTTGGCGCACCATGCTCTATACCGGATTGATTGGCTTTCTCCTCTCCGGTATCACCGCAAAAGAAACTAAGGAGTAACCATGCAATACTTTATCGCCTTCTTAGAAGGAATCATCACCTTCATTTCCCCGTGCCTGCTGCCTATGCTGCCCATCTACATCTCTTATTTTGCAGGTGGTGGGGAGCGCTCTCTGAAAAAAACACTGCGCGGCGCTGCCGGCTTTGTGCTGGGCTTCACAGTCGTTTTTACCGCTATGGGCGCTCTGGCCGGCACGGTCGGCAGCTTCCTGCACGCCCACCAAACCGCATTGAATATTATCTCCGGCCTGGTGGTCATTTTCTTCGGTCTCCACTTCCTGGGTGTCTTTAAGATCAACCTCTTCCGCGGCAGCAGCCGTTCCATGGCCGGTCGTGAACTGGGCTTCTTTTCAGCCTTTCTCTTCGGCGTGGTCTTTTCTCTGGGTTGGACTCCCTGTGTCGGTGCATTTCTGGGCTCTGCCCTGATGCTGGCCTCCCAGCAGGGTCATGTGCTGGAAGGTACCTTGATGCTGCTGATCTATTCTCTGGGCCTCGGTATCCCCTTCCTGCTCAGCGCTGTCCTCATTGACTATCTTAAATCCGCCTTTGATTGGATCAAGCGCAACTACCGCATTATCAATATTGTCAGTGGCAGCCTCTTGATCGTGATTGGCCTTTTGATGGCCACCGGAACACTGGGACAGCTTCTGGCTCTGCTCGGATAGGAGATTGAAACAATGAAAAATAAGAAACTTCTCTTGCTTGTTCTCATTCTGGTGCTGGTACTGGGTGGTGCTGGTTTCCTTTACTCTCGCTTGGGTAATCAAGGAAACAATATTACCTCCGGACAGCAGCAGGGCAACGAAGGCCCCGTGGCTGCCCCCAGCTTCACTGTCACCGACAGCAACGGTACCTCTATCGCCTTAGAGGACTTTCGCGGAAAACCCGTAGTAATCAATTTCTGGGCCACATGGTGCAATTTCTGCGTCAAGGAGATGCCCCACTTTGAAGAGAGCTTCCAGCAGTATGGTGATGAAGTCCATTTCCTCATGGTGAATGTTCAAGAATCCCCTGATGCGGCAAAATCCTTCATGGAAAAGAACGGCTATAGCTTCCCCGTCTACTATGACACCAAGGGCAGTGCTTCCGGTGCATTCGGCGTCAGCGGCTTACCCGCCACCTTCTTTATCGATTCTGACGGTAACGCTGTTGCACAAGCCCGTGGCGCCCTCAGTCCGGAGATGCTGCAGCGCGGTATTGATATGATTCTTCCGCAAGATTGAATAACAACCCTATAATAAGTTACGAAGCGGCGCAGTACAAGGTACTGCGCCGCTTTCTTTTATGTCATCTAAAACAAGTCTTATTTACCGACCCACGGTGGTAGGCAACATAGAACTCTGCCAGACTCTATGCATTGCAGGCACTGTATGGCACACCACTGATTGTGATCCAGAGCAGTAATTTCTTCTTCCTTATCATTGAGAGAACAACGGATAAGCACGGCCTCCTCACAACGGAGCAGAATTGTCTCCCCCAATTTCGTCCATTCTGGATACTGTTCTTATGTCAGCTCAAGCATCGTAGACTTGACAGCATTCACCACCTCACTGCCTTATAAAGAGCGTGCCTCCCCGCCAAAGTATTCTTTGTTTCACTCCACAGAAATACGCTTAAACACTTCAAATTTCTTTTCATTCGCCCGCCATAACTTCGTTCCTTTCTTCAGCTCTGATGGTATCTTTTGCCGATTAAATGAAAATTTATAATTGTGCCTACTTTCCCTTATTTACACCAGGAACACGATAAAAAATTGTCCTGCAATCGGTCAACCTCTGCCGGCTCATAGCAACGGTATCCGCTCTTCGCTATGCGACTGGATTTTAGCAAATCGGTGTCATGCCAGCGCAGAGTTCGGGTGGACATTCCGTCCAATCGTGACGCTTCTTGAATTGAATACTCCATATTTCTCCCTCCTTACCTTTATCCTACCAGTTATCGCAACGGCAAAGTCAATCTATTTTTCAGATGATGTAATTTTATGCTACGAGCCAGTTACCAAACAATTACAGTAAGTATGCATTTGTATATAGAAAAGCGCCACTATAACGTAATCTATAGCGGCGACAATGTATATTCTACTTATTCATTACAAAAAAGCTATTGATCTAAAAAGTCTTACCAATGAACAATGGCGGATATACTCCTAATATCATATGCCTTCCAACTCTCTCAAGAGAAAAGCAGTTCATTGTTTTTATGCAAGCTAGAGTGCATCTCACTCAAACAAAAAGCAAAAAGGACATCCGAAAGGATGTCCTTTTGTGTTGGCGCTACCTATCTTCCCGGGCCGTCTCCAGCCAAGTATTGTGGGCAGAA
>JAHHSH010000073.1 GCA_020025345.1 Oscillospiraceae bacterium
TGTACCTTGTAGTTCATGTAGGTGGGCACATAGGAGGCCAGATCATCACGCAGCAGATCCTCGCGGATGATGACCACAGCCATACCGGCGGGGCCTACATTCTTCTGCACGCCGGCCCAGATGAGACCGTAATCTGCCACGTTGCAGGGGCGGGAGAGGAACATGGAGGACTGGTCGGATACCAGAATGTGACCCTTGGTATTGGGCAGCTTGTGGAAAGTGGAGCCGTGAATGGTCTCGTTCTCGCAGATGTAGACATAGTCGCAGTCGTCGGGGATGTCCAGATCGCTGCAATCGGGCACATAGGAGAAGCCCTTGTCGGCAGAGGAGGCAACAACCTGTACCTCGCCGTACTTCTTGGCCTCAGCAATGGCCTTCTTGGACCATGCGCCGGTCTCGATATAGCAGGCCTTACCGTTTTTCATCAGGTTCATGGGCACCATGGCAAACTGCAGCGTGCCGCCGCCCTGAATGAACAGCACCTTGTAGTTATCGGGAATTCCCATCAGTGCGCGCAGATCGGCCTCGGCGTCATCGGCGATCTGCTGGAAGGCTTTGGAGCGGTGGCTCATCTCCATGACAGACGTACCGCTGCCGCGATAGTTCATCACTTCGTCACGGATCTCCTCCAGTACGGGCTCTGGCATCATAGCGGGTCCGGCGGAAAAGTTAAAAGAACGGTCGTACTTCATTGGTTTTCCTCCTTGTTATATAATTGCGAATGCTTTTACTTCTTTTTTGCCCTGCGGCATTGTTAACTACGTATAGTATACGGCAAAAAGGCGGCAGACGCAACAAGAAATAAAAGTTTTTTTGGAGCCCTAACAAAATTTCTGATAGCGCGGAACGGGAAAGTTTTTGACGGAATGGCGGGGGCGTGTTAAGATACTATAAATAGAGGAGAGAGAAAGGACGGGGTTTGTTTGGAAGGATTGAACATAGGGCAGTATGTTCTTGTGTTGATAAAGTGGCTGGCAGTCGGCGGCCTCGTAGGTGCGGTGGGCGGCGTGGTAGGCTCACTGTTCCACATCGGTGTGGACTATGCCACCCACTTTCGGATGGAGCACGGCTGGGTGCTCTATTTTTTGCCGGTGGCGGGCCTTGCCATTGTGGCACTCTATAAGGTAAGCAACACAGAGGGGAAGGGCACCAATGCCATCATTGACTCAGTACATTTCGGTTCAGATGTGCCGCTGCTGCTGGTGCCGGTGATCTTTGTTTCCACGGTGCTGACCCACCTGTGCGGCGGCAGTGCAGGCCGCGAAGGTGCGGCGCTGCAGATCGGCGGCGGAATCGGCTATCAGACGGGACGTGCGCTCCGCTTAGGGGAGAAGGATCTGCCTCTGGCAACGCTGTGCGGTATGAGCGGCGTGTTTGCGGCGCTTTTCGGAACGCCGTTGACGGCCACCATCTTCGCCTTGGAAGTGATCAGCGTGGGCGTCCTCTACTATGCAGGGCTTGTGCCGGGGCTGACGGCGGCGGTAACGGCCTACTTCGTGTCGGGGCTGATGGGTGTGCCGCCGACCCGGTTTGCGGTGGATATGCCGTCCTTGGATGTGGTGACATTGCTGCGGGTGCTTGTGCTGGCAATTTTGTGCGCCGTGGTGAGCATCCTTTTTGTTCGGGGAATGCACGCAGTGGAGCACTGGGCCGCCAAGCTGATACCCAATGTGTGGCTGCGCGCTGTGATTGGCGGCGTGGCGCTGATCGTGCTGACGCTGCTGCTGGGAACACGGTACAACGGCGCCGGTATGGAGCATATCGTAGAGGCCATGAATGGGGAGGCGCTTGGCTGGGACTGGGTGCTGAAGATCCTCTTTACGGCGATCACCATCGGCTGTGGATTTAAGGGCGGCGAGGTAGTTCCCTCCTTCTTTGTGGGTGCGACCTTCGGCTGCGTGGCAGGTGGCCTTTTGGGGCTGCCCAGTGGCTTTGGAGCCGCCATTGGGCTCATCGCCGTGTTCTGCGGTGCTGTTAACTGCCCGGTGGCTTCGGTGATCCTCAGTGTAGAGCTGTTCGGCTCGGAGGGGGCGGTGTATTTTGCACTGGCCTGCGCCATCAGCTATCTGCTTTCCGGCTACTGCGGCCTCTACAGCAGCCAGACGATCCTCTATTCCAAGAAGCGTGCGGAGTTCATCAACATCCGCGCCAAAGAGTAAGCAAAAAGCGTTGCAGATGAAACCATCTGCAACGCTTTTATATTTTAGTTCGATTGGAGAAGTCCGGCCAGATGACTGCTGGACCATGCCCACTGCAAATTGTAGCCGCCGCAGTCGCCATCGATGTCCAGCACTTCGCCGCAGGCGTAGAATCCTGGCACAAGACGGCTCTCCATGGTCTGGGAGTCGAACTCGTCGGTGCGGAGACCGCCTGCGGTGACCTGCGCCTGATCGAAGCCGCAAGCGCCGAGGATGGGCAGTGTGAAATGGCGCAGCTGCGCGGCGATGGCGCGGAGGTCCCGCTCCGTCAAAGCCGCGGCGCTTTGATTGGTAAAGCCCGCCGCCTTGCACAGCATCTGTCCCAGGCGGCTGTGGAGTGTGCCTGCCAGCAGTGTTCCGGCCTCCCGGCTGCCGGCCATGGCCTGCCGCTGCCGCAGCCAGTCCAGAGTGGCTGTCTCGTCCCAATCCGGCAGGAAGTCCATCACAGCGCACAAGCCCTCACCGCCTGCGGCGGCGCGGGACAGCTCAAAGACGGCAGGGCCGCTGATGCCGTACTCGGTGAAGAGCATCTCCCCCCGGTTTTCTGCCAAAACCTGCCCGCCGTCCATAATGCGGATCAGAGCTTCGGCCTTCACACCCTTGAGGGCGCGGGGGTAGGTGGGATCGGTCTTTAGCTGCACAAGGGAGGGGAAGAGGGCGGTGCGGTGGTGGCCCAGCTGTTTTCCCAGCTGATAGCCGTCCATGGTGCCGCCCACCTTGCTGCCCGCCGCGCCGCCGGAGGCGAGGATCACCTTGTCGGCGGTAAAGCTGCCGCTGTCCGTTTCCACAGTGAAGCCGTCGCCGCGGCGGCGAATGCGGGAGACAGTACAGCCGGTGTGCAGTTCGATATTGGGTTGTTCCAAGGCGTAGCGCAGCACGTCCAGCACGCTGCCCGCCATATTACTATAGGGGTAGACGCGGCCACTGTCCTCTGCGGTGGTGAGAAGTCCGTGGCTTGCAAACCATTGCAGGGTGGTGCCCACGTCGAAAGCGCGGAGCGCGTAGGCGCAAAAATCGCTGCTCTGTCCGTGGTAGTGCTCCGGTGCGGCGTGGTGGTTGGTGAGGTTGCACCGACCGTTGCCGGTGGCCATCAGCTTCCGGCCCACCCGGCTCTGGCGCTCCAGAAGGAGAACGTGGTGTCCCTGCTCCGCTGCCGTCAAAGCCGCCATCATGCCGCCGGCGCCGCCGCCGATGATCAGGACGGTCATAGCGAACCCTCCAGTTTTTTCCGCGTGAGGAAGCCCTCCAGCATCAAAGCGGCCGCCACGGCATCCACGGTTTTCTTCCGCTTCTTGGCGTTCTGGCCGCCGGCCATGAGAATGTTGTGGGCGTCGATGGTGGTGCGCCGCTCATCCCACAGCGTCAACGGCAGACCTGTTGCCTCCTTTAAGACCTCACCAAAGGCGGCGTACTTTTCGGCGCGGGGGCCCAGCGTGCCGTCCATGTTCTTGGGATAACCCAGCACCAGCTCCTCAACGCCGTGCTCGGCGATGATCTTCTTGATCTCCTGCACCACCACCTCGGCCTTGCGGGAGTTGATGACAGTGGTGAAGCCGGCCAGCGTGCCGGTCATGTCGGAAATGGCGATGCCGGTGTGTGCGTCGCCATAGTCAATAGCCATGATTTTCATAGGGGAAAGCCCTTCCTTATCGTGAAAAATTTTCTCTAAAAGAATCATACACGATTTTTTTGTCTCCTGCAACGGGGCAAAGGCAGAAATACTCGAAGTTTTTGAAAATTTCCGGAAGATTTAAGACGAAAATGAGTTGACAAGAAATACTTGTCGTGATATGATTCTTTATACCTGTGAGTGGGTGCTTCTTTTTTGCGCGCTTTTTTCGCTTCAAGCGCCGGAAAAGAACCTGTAGAGCAGGGAGGCAAAAAGGTCCTTTCAGCGTGACTGAAAAGTGCCTAATCTAACAAGGAGGTGCCGTTAAATGCGCGTGAAAATCACTCTCCGCTGCAATGAGTGCAAGCAGAGAAACTACAACACGATGAAGAACAAGAAGAATACCCCTGACAAGCTGGAGCTGAACAAGTATTGTCCCTTCTGCAGAAAGCACACGCTCCACAGCGAAACCAAGTAATTGGAAGGAGATGCGAGCATGGCAGAGGCTAAGAAGGTAAAAAAGGACCGCTTTAAGTGGTTCCGAGAGATGAGAAGCGAGTTGAAGAAGGTCGTATGGCCTTCGGGTAAGACGACTGCCAAGAATACCGGCACGGTGCTGATGTGCTCTTTGTGCGTAGGTGCCTGCATCTGGATCTTTGACGCAGTAGCGGTTTTGGCTGTAAAGACCTTGATCGGTCTGTTCGCCTGAGGAACGCAAAATGTCTGAGAATGCAAAGTGGTATGTAGCTCATACCTATTCCGGTTATGAAAACGCGGTAAAGACCGCCATTGAGAAGTTTGTGGCCAATCGCAATCTGGAGGACATGATCCTGCGGATTGAAATCCCCATGGAGACGGTGACGGAAGTAAACGAATCCGGCGTCATGAAGGAAGTGGAGCGCAAGGTGTTCCCCGGCTATGTGCTGATCAAGATGGTGCTGACAGATGACACCTGGCATCTGATCCGTAATATCCGCGGCGTGACCGGATTTGTCGGCGCCGAGAATAAGGCCATCCCCCTCAGCGAGGAGGAGGTTGCCGCACTGGGTGTGGACAAGCACGAGATCGTTGTGATGTATCATGTGGGCGATACCGTGAAGATCACGGACGGCCCGCTGGCCAGCTTCAACGGTACCGTGGAGGAGATCGAGCCGGAGAAGAACAGTGTCCGCGTGATGGTCTCCATGTTTGGCAGAGAGACACCGGTCGAGCTGGAGCTGGATCAGGTGGAGGTTCTGTCCTGAGTTTGCGGCAGTATCCGCAAAGAAGACCGGAGTATTCCCTCCGGCGCAAGTGGGAGAGACGGACTGCGTCTCGCCAAGAGCGGATTCCGGAATTTGACCGGCCGCTACCACATTTTGATGAAGGAGGTGCCTATTCATGGCACAGAAAGTTGTTGGTTATGTAAAGCTGCAGATCCCTGCAGGTAAAGCAACCCCCGCACCCCCCGTTGGCCCTGCTCTGGGTCAGCACGGCATCAATATTGCCGCTTTTACCAAAGAGTTCAATGAGCGTACTAAGGGCGACATGGGCCTGATCATCCCCGTGGTGATCACTGTCTATGCTGACCGTTCCTTTACCTTTGTTACCAAGACTCCCCCCGCAGCAGTTCTGATCAAGAAGGAGTGCAACATTGAGTCCGGCTCCGGTGTCCCCAACAAGACCAAGGTAGCCACCATCTCCAAGGCCTCCGTCCAGAAGATTGCTGAGATGAAGATGCGCGATCTGAACGCCGCTACCGTTGAGGCAGCTATGAGCATGATCGCAGGTACTGCACGCTCCATGGGCGTTGTCGTCGAAGACTAAGGAGGGCGTAAGGAAATGTTTAGAGGTAAGAAGTATCAAGAGAGCGCAAAGCAGATCGATAAGGCTATGCTGTATGACCCCCAGGAGGGCATGGAGCTGATCTGCAAGACTGCATCCGCTAAGTTCGACGAGACCGTTGAGCTGCACGTCAAGTTGGGCGTTGACTCCCGCCACGCTGACCAGCAGGTCCGCGGCGCTATTGTTCTGCCCCACGGTACCGGTAAGACCGCTCGCGTGCTGGTCTTCGCTAAGGGTGACAAGGCTGACGCTGCCCGTGAGGCCGGCGCAGATTATGTAGGCGATATGGACCTGGTGGAGAAGATCCAGAAGGAAAACTGGTTTGACTTCGACGTGGTTGTCGCTTCCCCCGACATGATGGGTGTTGTCGGTCGTCTGGGTAAGGTTCTGGGCCCCAAGGGTCTGATGCCCTCCCCCAAGGCTGGCACTGTGACTCCCGACGTGGCTAAGGCTGTGAAGGAAGTTAAGGCTGGTAAGGTTGAGTATCGTCTGGACAAGACCAATATCATCCACTGCCCCATCGGTAAGGTTTCCTTCGGCCCCGAGAAGCTGTTTGAGAACTACACCGCTCTGGTCGGCGCTATCCTCAAGGCTAAGCCCGCTGCCGCTAAGGGTCAGTATATCAAGTCCTGCGTGGCTGCTTCCACCATGGGCCCCGGCGTGAAGATGAACGCCAACAAGCAGATCTAAAAGATCGAAAAAAGTTTCCTTGAACGTATATCTGGGGCTTGACAAGCTGTCAAACCTTCGATATAATACCAGATGCGTTCCAAAGACAGCAGGTGGCGCAAGCCGTAAGTCCTGCCGAGGATGGCAAATCGTTATGATTGCTTACACCGTCCTTGTGTCTTTCGGCATAAGGACGGTTTTTCCATTTTGAACGCACCTACAATTCTAACGGAGGTGAAATCAAAGAAATGCCCAACGCAAAAGTTTTGTCTGAAAAGCAGGCAATCGTGGCAGCGCTGACCGATAAGCTGCAGAATGCAGCCGCTGGTCTGATTGTTGATTACAAGGGTATCACTGTGGCAGAGGATACTGCTCTGCGCGCTGAGTGCCGCGAGAACAACGTCGAGTACGCTGTTGTGAAGAACACCCTGCTGCGCTTCGCATTCAACAACGTGGGCCTGAACGAGCTGGACGATCAGCTCAACGGCACCACCTCTCTGGCTGTGTGCATGGACGACCCCGTCGCTCCTGCTCGCGTCATTGCTGAGTATGCGAAGAAGCTCAATGGTAAGTTCGAGATCAAGGGCGGTTTCATGGAGGGTAAGGTTATCTCTCTGGACACCGTCAACGCTCTGGCTTCCATCCCCGCACTGCCCGTGCTGCAGGCTCAGGTTCTGGGTACCATGCTGGCTCCCATTTCCGGTCTGGCTTGCGTGCTGAAGCAGATCGCCGAGAAGAACGGCGCTCCCGCCGAGGAGGCCGCTGCCGAGTAATTTCGGCAACATTTTCCACACGGATGTGTATCATCCGTACTTGATCCTATGGGATCGACTATTATTTTTAAAATTAGGAGGCTATTATCATGTCTGAGAAGATTACCGCTATGATTGAAGAGATCAAGGGTTTGACCGTTCTGGAGCTGTCCGAGCTGGTACACGCTCTGGAGGAAGAGTTCGGCGTTTCCGCCGCTGCTATGGCTGCTCCCGCTGCTGGTGGTGCTGCTCCCGCTGCTGAGGAGAAGACCGAGTTTGACGTTGTCCTGACCGGCTTCGATGCTGCTGCCAAGATCAAGGTCATCAAGGCTGTCCGTGAGATCATGGGCCTGGGCCTGGCTGAGGCTAAGGCTGCTGTTGAGGGCGCTCCCACCACCATGAAGGAGGGCGTGTCCAAGGAGGATGCTGAGGCTCTGAAGAAGCAGGTCGAAGAGGCCGGCGGTAAGGTCGAGCTGAAGTAAGTTACTTCCCAAGACTTTAAATGAAGAATTCCGAGGAAGGTTCGAGAGAACCAACCTCGGAATTTTT
>JAHHSH010000074.1 GCA_020025345.1 Oscillospiraceae bacterium
CAAGACCGCGGGAAACGGAGGTGGCATACGCCCGAAACTCCTGTCCCAACCGCACCGGAACGGCATCCTGCAGCTGTGTCCGCCCCATCTTTAAGATGGGATCAAACTCCACAGCCTTCCGGTCCAGTTCCGTGCGCAGCAAAATCAGTTCCTTCTCCAGCCGCCGCATCAGCACCAGTGTCGTCATCTTCCCGGCCGTAGGAATCACGTCATTGGTAGACTGTCCGCAGTTCACATGGTCGTTGGGATGCACCAGTGAATAGTCACCCAGCTTCCCACCCAGATGGGCAATCGCCACATTGGCAATCACCTCGTTAGCATTCATATTCATAGAAGTACCGGCGCCGCCCTGCATGGGGTCTACAATGAACTGGTCATGGTACTCCCCCTCTGCAATCCGATCACAGGCCCAGGAGATAGCATCTGCCCGCTCCCAGTCCAACACACCTGCCCGTGCATTCGCCACGGCACAGGCCTTTTTCAAAATTGCAAGGCTGCGAATCATCTCACTGTGCATTCTGCTTCCGGTAATGGAAAAATTCTCCAATGCCCGAAGGGATTGAACGCCATAGTAGGCGTCGGCCGGGATCTCTTTTTCACCGATGGAATCCCGTTCGATGCGTGTCTGCTCCATAGTAAATTTGCTCCTTAAAGCTGCGGCGCACTCTCCGATTTCACGGTTGACACCTGTTGTATCTGCAGAATCGCCGTTTTTTCGTAATTCGTTATTTGGTGGCAGTATATCACTATAATCCTCACTTTTCAAGTGTTTTCATTAATTAAAAGTAATAAAAATAAATATTGTACATATGTCTTGTCATATGTCTACTTTTGTGCTATACTGTCATAGCGTATATGAAAGAGCGCAAATTTAGTGTAGCCGCGCAGCTGCGCGGGAATCGAGGACGATATGACTAAACAGGAGGAAATCGCAAAGCTGAAAGCGGAGAAGGATGCCGTGATCCTGGCCCACTACTATGTAGATCCTGCCGTGCAGGAGGTTGCGGATTACATTGGTGACTCCTTCTATCTCAGCAAGCTGGCGCAGGGGCTCACCAACTCCACCATCGTTTTTTGCGGCGTAAACTTCATGGGAGAAAGCGGCAAACTCCTCTCCCCCACGAAAAAGGTATTGATGCCGGACTTCCACGCCGACTGTCCTATGGCGCACATGGTTCGCAAGGAGGATGTGGAGCGCTATCGTCAGGAATACCCCGATCTGGCTGTGGTCTGCTACATCAACTCCACGGCGGAGATCAAGACCTGGTCGGATGTATGCGTCACCTCCGCTAATGCGGTGAAGGTGGTTCGCGGACTGCCCAATCGCGATATTCTCTTTATTCCCGATCAGAATCTGGGACAGTATGTAGCTCAGCAGGTTCCGGAGAAGAACGTGATGGTAGTAGACGGTTACTGCCCCATTCACAATGTGATTTCTGCCGACGAGCTACGTGAGCTGAAGCAGGCCCACCCGAAAGCCGAGATACTGGTTCATCCTGAATGTCCCAAGAACGTCCGGGAGATGGCCGACTTCATCGGCTCCACCTCCGGCATCATCAAATATGCCACGGAGAACGAGGGTCAGGAATTCATCGTTGCTACCGAAGCAGGCGTCAGCTATGAGCTGCAAAAGAAGAATCCCAACAAGACCTTCTACTTCCCCAAGACCACACCGATCTGCCCGGATATGAAAACCATCACACTGGATAAAATCATCCATGTCCTGGAAACCGGTGAAAATCAAGCCAATCTCTCCGCCGAGGTGGCAGCCACTGCAAAGCTGCCTCTGGAGCGGATGCTGGAACTTTCTAAATAAATAAGAGGCGAATGAAATCATGAAAGAACTTACATACGATACAGTGATTGCAGGCTGCGGCGTGGGCGGACTTTTCACCGCCCTGCATCTGCCCCGCGAGCAGCGAGTCTTGATGATCAGCAAGGAGGATGTGGAGAGCTGCAACTCCATGCTGGCACAAGGCGGTATCTGCGTTTTGCTGAACGATGCCGACTACGATGACTATTTCGAGGACACCATGCGGGCCGGCCACTACGAGAACCGCAAGGAGAGCGTGGACATCATGCTCCGTTCCAGCCGCAGTGTCATCAACCAGCTGCTGGACTGGGGCGTAGACTTCGCCCGGAACAGCGACGGCAGCCTTGCCTACACCCGTGAGGGTGCCCACTCCCGTCCCCGCATCTGCTTCCACGAGGATACCACCGGCAAGGAGATCACCACCAAGCTCCGTCAGGCCGTGGAGAAACTGCCCAACGTGGAGATCATGGAGTACACCACCATGAAGGACATTCTGGTGGAAAATGGCGTCTGCACCGGTATGATTGCCGAGACGAAGGACGGCGAGGAGCTGCACATCCACGCCCATGACACGGTGATGGCTACCGGCGGTATCGGCGGTCGGTATGAGCACTCCACCAACTTCCGCTGCCTCACCGGCGATGCACTGGACATTTCGGAAAAGCACGGCATTGAGTTGGAGCATCTGGACTATGTGCAGATCCATCCCACTGTCCTCTACAGCGAAAAGCCCGGTCGTCGTTTCTTGATTTCCGAGTCCACCCGCGGCGAGGGTGCTGTTCTGCTCAACAGCAAGGGCGAGCGGTTTGTGAATGAACTGCTGCCTCGCGATGTGGTGGCGCAGGCCATCTTCGACGAGATGGAAAAAGAGGGCAGCAAGCACGTCTGGCTCTCCTTTGCCGCCATTCCCGAAGAGGAGATTCGCAGCCACTTCCCCAACATTCTGGCCACCTGCCTGGAAGAGGGATACGACATCACCAAGGAGCCGATTCCCGTGGTGCCTGCCCAGCACTATTTCATGGGCGGCGTCCATGTGGACAGCAACTCCCAGACCACCATGGAGCACCTCTACGCCGTGGGCGAAACCAGCTGCAACGGCGTGCACGGCAAGAATCGTCTTGCCAGCAACAGCCTGCTGGAGAGCATGGTGTTCGCAGAGCGTGCCGCCAACCACATCGTACAACAGCGAAAGGATGAGGAAGTATGAACCCCATTACCATGCAGCTTGTAGCGGATAAGTACATCCGGCTTGCCTTGGAGGAGGACATCAACAGCGAAGATGTCAGCACCAATGCGGTAATGCCCGAGGCCAAGCCCGGCGAGGTGGATCTCATCTGCAAAGAGGACGGCATCATTGCCGGTCTTCCCGTCTTTGCGCGTACTTTCCAGCTGCTTGACCCCGAGACAAAAGTGGAGTGCTCCGTCAAGGACGGTGACGCTGTTACCAAGGGGCAGCATCTGGCCACGGTAAAGGGTGACATCCGCGTACTTCTGTCCGGTGAGCGGACAGCGCTGAACTATTTGCAGCGCCTCAGCGGCATCGCCACCTATACCCGGTCTGTGGCGAAGCTTCTCGAGGGCACCAAGACCACGCTGCTGGATACCCGCAAGACCACGCCCTGTATGCGTATTTTTGAGAAATACGCCGTGCGCATGGGCGGCGGTTCCAACCATCGCTACAACCTCTCCGACGGCGTTATGCTGAAGGATAACCATATCAACGCCGCCGGCGGCGTGAAAGAAGCCATTGCGGCCGCCAGAGCCTATGCTCCTTTCGTTCGTAAGATTGAGGTGGAGACAGAGACATTGGAGATGGTGCGCGAGGCCGTGGAAGCCGGTGCCGACATCATCATGCTGGACAATATGACCACCGAGCAGATGGCAGAGGCCATCGCCATCATTGATGGCCGCGCCCAGACGGAGTGCTCCGGCAATATCACCCGGGAAAACATTCGGAAAATCACCGATTTGGGTGTGGACTTCGTGTCCAGCGGTGCGCTGACGCACTCCGCGCCGATTTTGGACTTGAGCCTAAAACATCTGCGTGTGGTCGAATAAGCTGCCATTGCAAAAAATTTATGAAAAGGAGTGGGTGACATGGAGCTTGAACTAACCGGCGCCGAGCGTCGAAAAAAAATCATCGAAATGATGCAGGGCAGTCAAACACCGCTGTCCGGTACCACTTTAGGTAAAGCCACCGGCGTGAGCCGTCAAGTGGTGGTACAGGACATTGCCCTTCTGCGTGCAGAGGGTCATCCGATTTTGGCAACTACCCGCGGCTATCTTCTGGGGCGTCCCTCCGATGTGACCCGCCTCATCAAGGTTTGCCACACCACTGAACAGACGGAAGAGGAACTGAACACTGTGGTGGATCTGGGCGGCTGCGTGGTAGATGTCGTCGTCAACCACCGCGCTTACGGCAAATTGACCGCCGCCTTGAATATCCGCAACCGACAGGATGTTCAGGTATTTATGGAGCAGATTCGCACCGGCAAATCCTCTCCCCTGCTCAACATCACCTCCGGCTACCACTTCCACCACATTTCGGCGGATCGTCCGGAGACACTGGATGCCATTGAAGCACGCCTGCATGAAAAGGGATTCCTTGCAGAAATCCTCCCATATGAGCGAGGTAACGTATAGTTCGCAGTAAAACTCCCGATATTATATGTAATGTGATATTGCTTTACTCTTCCCTATTTTATTGGTTTTTCTTGTTTTACGTATTTCCCTCAATTGAAAGGCAATGCTATATCAGTGTCCTTCGCTGCGATAGCATTGCCTTTTCTTTTTACCACTTTCCTGCTTTATTGAAGCCCTGTCTTTTCACCCTACATCTTTCGCACCGTAAGCGATGCCACACGGACACCCATGACTTGCCCTTCTGTCTCGCCATATTTTTCTATAATCGCCACTTGCAATTGCGATAAGATTTGTTATAATTATGAGAGATAGAAGTTCTATTAATAATAACACTTACTAATCGAGGTGCCCTATGTCCGTTAAACTGGAGCTGTACAAAGTATTCAAGGAAGTGGCCGAGGCAGGCAATATTACTGCCGCTGCGCAGGCGCTTTTTATCTCCCAGTCCGCCGTCAGTCAGTCCATCAAACAGTTGGAATCCGAGCTGCACACGCGTCTGTTCGCCCGTAATTCCCGTGGTGTCACGCTGACCGGCGAGGGTAAGATGCTCTATGAATACGTCCGCAGCGCCATGGGCCTTTTGGAGACCGGCGAGGAAAAACTGGCCCAGACCCGTGAGTTGCAGATGGGACAGCTGACCATCGGCGCCAGCGATACCGTAACCAGCCAGTTTTTGCTGCCCTATCTGGACAGCTTCCACCGTCAGTATCCCGCTATCCACATCCAGATCGTCAGCGGCCGCAGCTATAAGGTGCTGGGGCTCCTGCAATCCGGTAAGGTCGACATCGCCTTTGCCAGTACACCTCAGGAGTGCTCCTCTATCGAGACCCATCCCTGCTTTAAGACCCACTCTGTCTTTATCGCCTCCAAGGACTACAACTGCGACTTTGACCATGTGTATACCTTGGAAGAGATTTCCCAGTTCCCGCTGATCCTGCTGGAGAAAAAAGCCTCCTCCCGCCTCTTTCTGGAGAAATTCTTCCTGCAAAACGGGCTGCATCTGCACCCGGAGATCGAGCTGGGCGCCCGTAGTCTGCTGGTGGATTTGGCCCGGATTGGCTTTGGTGTGGCCGGTGTCACCCGGGAATTTGTCAGCAAGGAACTGGAGAGCGGTGAAATGCTGGAGCTGAAAACCTCTTTTGAGATCCCGGCCCGCAGCGTGGATATGTGCGTGCTGCGGGATGTCCCCATGACTGCTGCAGCACAGCGCTTTGCCGACTTTATCAGAGAGAGCGTTGTTCTAGTGCAGTAATTCGGGCATCATGCATTAAAAAAACAAAAAGCAAGAGGAATTTGTCGTATTTTCGGCGGATTGCCTCTTGTTTTTTTTCTTAAAATCGTGCATTATGGAAACAATAAAACAAAAGGAGTGAGATGTTTTGGAGCAGCTCAAAGAACGAATTCTCCGTGAGGGTAGAGTTCTGCCCGGCAATATTATCAAGGTGGACGGTTTTTTGAATCACCGTGTAGACACCGCACTTCTCAGTGACATTGCCGATGAATTTGCCAAGCATTTTGATATCAGTGATATTACCATGGTTTTGACCGCCGAGGCCAGCGGTATTCCTCTGGCAACCATCTGCGCACAGCGCTATGGTGTCCCCATGGTCTTTGCCAAGAAGGCCAAGAGCGATAATATTGAGGGCGGTCTCTATCAGAGCGAAATTTTCTCCTATACCTATAAAAAGAAAGTCACCTTGATTGTGGCACAGGAATGGCTGGGCCCCAATGACAAGGTGCTGATCGTGGACGATTTCATGGCCAAGGGCTATGCGATGCAGGGTCTGGTGGACATCGTGGATGCGGCCGGTGCTGAACTCAAGGGCATCGCCATCGCTGTGGAAAAGGGTTTCCAGGGCGGCGGTGACTCTTTCCGTGAGCGGGGCTATGATATTCACTCTCTGGCTATCATTGATGATGCCACTCCGGGGCATATTGTTTTCCGCGACGAGCAGTAAATTTCCCAGAAGTGCGCGGTATATACCGCGCACTTCCCTTTTTCACTCTTTTAGCTGGTTAGGAAACAGCATTTCGCATAATTTTTCTTCTCTTATTGCCGGATAATATGTAGCGTAGTCAAGAGAAAACTCTTGCAGTTTTTCTTGCCCCTGCGTTATAATAAATCCAAGTATTGTTATTCTGTATTTACAGGATTTATGGAGGTTTTTGTATGTCTAATAATGTTCGACCCGAAAGCATGGCACGCATCACCACTCCCCAGCAGGCCAACGCCTTCATTGAGGAGCAGGTGGCGCAGATCCGTGCACAAGTGGGTGACAAGAAAGTTCTGCTGGCTCTCAGCGGCGGTGTAGACTCTTCTGTGGTAGCCGCTCTGCTCATTAAGGCCATTGGTAAGCAGCTGGTCTGCGTCCATGTGAACCACGGTCTCATGCGTAAGGGTGAGAGCGAGCAGGTCATCGAAGTATTCGGCAAGCAAATGGATGCCAATCTGATCTATGTGGATGCTACGGATCGTTTCCTGAATCTGCTGGCAGGCGTATCTGCTCCCGAGCAGAAACGTAAGATCATCGGCGGTGAGTTCATCAAGGTCTTTGACGAAGAGGCTGCTAAGCTGGAGGGTGTTTCCTTCCTGGCACAGGGTACCATTTACCCCGACATTCTGGAGTCTGACGGCGTGAAGGCGCACCATAACGTGGGCGGCCTGCCGGAGGACATGCAGTTCGAGCTGGTCGAGCCCCTGCGCCTGCTGTATAAGGACGAGGTTCGCGTGGTCGGCGATGCTCTGGGTCTGCCCCACAGCATGGTCTATCGTCAGCCCTTCCCCGGCCCCGGTCTTGGCGTGCGCTGCCTGGGTGCCATCACTCGTGACCGTCTGGCTGCACTGCGTGAGGCTGACGCCATTCTCCGCGAGGAGTTCGATAAGGGCGGTCTTGCCAAGAAGGTTTGGCAGTATTTCATTGCCGTGCCGGATATGAAGAGCGTGGGCGTGAAGGACGGCAAGCGTTACGAGGGTTGGGCGGCCATCATCCGTGCCGTCAATACTACCGACGCTATGACTGCTACCGTGGAGGAGATCCCCTATCCCCTGCTGCATAAGATCACTGACCGGATCACTGCAGAGGTTCCCGGTAT
>JAHHSH010000075.1 GCA_020025345.1 Oscillospiraceae bacterium
CCATCGTCTCCACCATTAAGGGAACCAATGAGCAGATCAAGGAGAATCTCATCGGTGCCGGCGGCAATGTGGTCACCGTGCAGCTCTATGAGGACAATCACCCCTATGATCTCGCATATAATCCGCTGCCCGGCGGAGTGAAGCCCATTGCCCCATCGACGCGGCAGGAGCTGGAAAAGCTGGACGGCGTGGCGCAGGTTTCCTTCTACACAAAGCGGGAGATGAGCGAAAATATCCGCGCCGGACGCAACACCTTCAACGGCAGTGTCTTTGGCGTGGACAGCGCCTTCTGGCAGGTGATGGACTATCGGATCGCCTACGGCCGCAGCTTTACGGCGGCGGATCACAGCCATTTTCGTAAGGTGGTCATTCTGGATCAGAAAGCGGCCTCGGCCCTGTTTCCCGGAGAGTATCCTGTGGGCGAGACACTGGAGATCCAAGGGGAGGCCTATACAGTGGTGGGGCTGGCGGAAAAGTCCAAGAATTTTACGCCTACGATCAACACGATAGAAGACTACTATATGTACGCGGACACCAGCGCCGGAGCTATCTTTATGCCGGACTCCGTCTGGCCTGTCAGCTATCGCTTCGATGAGCCGCAGAGCGTGGCGGTGCGGGCAGAGAGTACGGATCAGATGACCAAGGCGGGCAAAGCAGTGGCGGACTATCTGACAGCGAACCAGATCACTGCACCTGTGAGCGACGCTATGCCGGATGCTGCGGACAATGTGGACGATATCGGTATGTCGGCGCCGGAGTTTGTGGAAGATGCGGCAGCACAGGAGACAAAGCCTAATGCCACAGGCTTTACCTATCGCAGTCAGGATCTGCTGGAGCAGGCACAGCAGCTGCAGCAGATGAGCAGCGCCACCAATCGCCAGCTGATCTGGATCGCCAGCATCTCCTTGCTGGTAGGCGGTATCGGCGTTATGAATATCATGCTGGTGTCCGTCACCGAGCGTACCGGTGAGATCGGCTTGAAAAAGGCGTTGGGTGCCAAAAAGCGGCGGATCCTCTATCAGTTTTTGACGGAGGCCGGTGTGCTGACCAGTCTGGGCGGCATCATCGGCGTAGTTGTTGGAATCCTGTTGGCAGAATTGATTTCCAGAACCAACGGAATTCCCGTGGCAATCTCCCTTCCGGCGATCCTTGTATCGGTGGTATTTTCCATCGTGATCGGTGTCGTGTTCGGCTTGCTGCCGGCTGTGAAGGCCGCAAATCTCAGCCCAATTGATGCGCTGCGCAGAGATTAAGCGTGATGGGAAAAGTGGATGATTGATCCCTTTACTGGAAAAAGCCTATGGCAATTTTACTAAATTGCCATAGGCTTTTTCGTCATGTTGTACGGCACGGAATATAAAAATCATACGAGAAACGTAAGAAAATCCTACTTTGGCTGGTGTACAAAGGCGATGGTTTCGTGTATAATGACAGTTGTATCAAGTACAAGTGATCGCCCCGCTGCGGGGCGAAAACTCTTTCCAGCCTCTGGAACGGGCGGGGAAGAGGGAACAAAAGAGAAGGAACAACATTATTTGAGGAAGGTAGGAGGAACGAATGCCTAAGAAGTTTTCCAAGATCCTTGTAGCTAACCGCGGAGAGATTGCCGTGCGCATCTTCCGTGCCTGCTACGATCTGGAGCGCCACACGGTGGCTATCTACTCTAACGAGGACAGCAATGCCCTTTTCCGCACCAAGGCGGATGAAGCCTATCTCATTGGTGAGAATCAGTCACCGCTGGGTGCCTATTTGGATATTCCAGCCATCATTATGCTGGCTAAGCGCCGCGGTGTGGATGCCATCCATCCCGGATACGGCTTTTTGTCGGAGAATGCAGAGTTTGCCAAAGCCTGCGAGGAGAGCGGTATCAAGTTCATCGGGCCTCCTTCCCATGTGCTGGCACAGATGGGCGATAAGCTGGCGGCTAAGGCAACGGCCATCGCCTGCGGTGTGCCCATCATCCCCGGCTCTACTGTGCCGCTGGAGAGTGCAGAAGATGCGGTTGCCAAGGCACAGGAGTATGGGTTCCCCATTATTTTGAAGGCGGCAGCCGGCGGCGGCGGACGTGGTATGCGCCGCTGTGACAGTGTGGAAGATGTGCGCCGTGAATTCCATCTGGTGAAAAACGAGGCCAAGAAGGCATTTGGCAACGAGGATATCTTCATTGAGAAGTTCTTGGTGCAGCCCAAGCACATCGAAGTGCAGATCCTGGCCGATGAGCACGGCAACGTGATGCATCTGGGCGAGCGCGACTGCTCGCTGCAGCGCCGCTACCAGAAGGTAGTGGAGTATGCCCCGGCCTGGTCTGTGCCGAAGGATACCATTGAGGCACTGCGTGCCGACGCGGTGAAGATCGCCAAGCAAGTGGGCTATGTGAACGCCGGAACGGTGGAGTTCTTGGTGGATAGCGCCACAGGCAAACACTATTTCATCGAGATGAACCCCCGTATTCAGGTGGAGCACACCGTCACGGAAATGGTCACAGGCATCGACTTGGTGCGTGCCCAGATCCTGGTGGCTGAGGGCTGTCCTCTGTCTGATCCCCGGATCGGTCTTGCCAAGCAGGAGGACCTCCACATCAACGGCTATGCCATCCAGTGCCGTGTTACTACGGAGGATCCGGCCAATAACTTTGCCCCGGATACGGGCCGTATCGCGGCCTATCGTTCCGGCGGCGGTTTTGGCGTGCGTCTGGACGGCGGTAATGCTGCCACGGGTACGATCATTTCCCCGTATTATGACTCTTTGCTGGTGAAGGTGACCTCTTGGGACAATACCTTTGAGGGCGCTTGCCGCCGGGCAGCCCGTGCCATCAGTGAAGAGCACGTCCGTGGTGTTAAGACCAACATTCCCTTTATCACCAATATTCTTACGCACCCGGTGTTCCACGCCGGCGCCTGCCATACCAAGTTCATCGACGATACGCCGGAACTTTTCGATCTGGAGGACAGCCGTGACCGCGCCACCAAGGTGCTGCGTTACATCGGCCAGATTCAGGTGGATCAGCCCGATGCTGTCCACTATCAGTACGACGTGCCCCGTTTCCCGACGCCGGAGGGCAAGCCCCTGTCCGGTTTGAAGGAAATGCTGGATACCAAGGGCCCCAATGCGGTGAAGCAGTGGGTGCTGGATCAGAAGAAGCTGCTCATCACCGATACCACCATGCGCGATGCCCATCAGTCGCTGTTGTCCACCCGTATGCGTACCCGCGATCTGGTGAAGGGCGCCGAGGGCGTGGCGGAGATCCTCAACGACTGCTTCTCTTTGGAGATGTGGGGCGGCGCCACCTTCGACACGGCCTATCGCTTCCTCCACGAGTCCCCTTGGGAGCGTCTGGATATGCTGCGGGAGAAGATCCCCAACATCCCCTTCCAGATGCTGCTGCGCGGCTCCAACATGGTGGGCTACGCCAACTTCCCCGACAATCTGGTGCGGGAATTCATTAAGGAATCTGCCAAGTCCGGCATCGACATCTTCCGTGTGTTCGACTCCCTCAACTGGGTACCCGGCATGGAAGTAGCTATGGATGAGGTGCTCAATCAGGGTAAGATGCTGGAAGCTACGGTTTGCTATACCGGCGATATTCTGGATCCCAAGCGGGATAAGTACACCTTGAAATACTATGTGGATCTGGCCAAGGAGCTGGAGCGCCGGGGTGCTCATACTCTGTGTATCAAGGATATGTCCGGCCTGTTGAAGCCCTATGCTGCCAAGAAGCTGGTGTCCACCCTCAAGCAGGAGGTGGGTCTGCCCATCCATCTGCATACCCACGACACTACCGGCAACCAGGTGGCTGCCTATCTGATGGCTGCCGAGGCAGGCGTGGATATCGTGGACTGCGCTACAGCATCTCTGTCCAGCCTCACCAGCCAGCCCTCGCTGTCTGCTGTTGTGTCGGCTTTGGAAGGACAGGAGCGGGATACCGGCCTTGATGTGCGGGAGCTGCAGCGCCTGGATAACTACTGGTCCGACGTGCGTCTGCGCTATCGCAACTTTGACGAGGGTCTCAGAAGCCCCACTACCGACATCTATCGCTATGAGATCCCCGGCGGACAGTATACCAACCTCTATCCTCAGGTGGTGTCTCTGGGTCTTGGTGCCCGGTTCGAGGAGGTCAAGGAGATGTACAAGACCGTCAACGATATGCTGGGCGATCTTGTGAAGGTGACGCCTTCTTCCAAGATGGTGGGCGACCTTGCTATCTTCATGGTGCAGAACGATCTGACACCGGAGAACATCGTGGAGCGCGGCAAGAGCCTTGCCTTCCCGGACTCCGTGGTTTCCTACTTCAAGGGCATGATGGGTCAGCCGGCCTGGGGCTTCCAGCCGGAGGGCCTGCAGGAAGTGGTGCTCAAGGGCGAAAAGCCCATCACCTGCCGTCCCGGCGAGCTGCTGGAGCCGGTGGACTTTGATGAGGTCCGCGCCAAGATGAGTACCTTCATGGGTGATGATACCATCAATATGCGCGCCATGTTGTCCTACTCCATGTTCCCCAAGGTCTACGAGGACTATCGCAAGCACCGTAAGGAGTATGGCTATATCACACGCATGGGCAGCCATGTCTTCTTCAACGGCATGGAGGTAGGCGAGACCAACAAGATCAACATTGCCGACGGTAAGACGCTGGTCATTAAGTATCTGGGTCTTGGCGACCAGAACGAGGACGGCACCCGTACCGTTAACTTCGAACTCAACGGTATGCGCCGAGAGGTGGCAGTGCCGGATAAGAACGCCGAGGTAAAGGGCCGTACCGTTCGCATGGCCGACCCGGAGGACAAGAGCGAGGTAGGTTCTTCCATCCCCGGTATGGTGTCTAAGGTCAACGTGAAGCGGGGCGACACGGTGGAGGAGAATCAGGTCTTGGCTGTGATCGAGGCCATGAAGATGGAGACCTCCGTGGTGGCTCGGATGTCCGGTGTTGTGGACGAGGTACTGGTGAGCGACGGCACTTCTGTGAAGGCCGGCGAGCTGCTGATGACTATCCGCGTGAAAGAATAATCCACAGTCGTGCTGCCGTCCTTTGGCGGTGCGACGATGGTGCAAAGAAGTAACAAAGGACCCCATCTGCCGATTGGCAGATGGGGTCCTTTTTATATACGATGCCTCTCCGATATTGGAGAAAAAGGAGACGTGAATTACTTCAAAAAACCAAGAGTGGAGATAATGGGCAGTTCCTTGGCTTTGCCCTTGCAGATCTGGAAGAAGGCAATGAAGCGCAGTACCGTGGTGATGCAAAGGCAGATGCCGCCAAGAATCGGAATGATGATCGTCCAGAAAAGGAAAGCCGTGATAATTCCGACCAGAGCGTCCACAACCATGAGCTTGAGTGCCTGGCGCAGATGGAACGCTGCATACTTTGATGTACTCTGGCTCAGCAGAGCGATCAGAATACCAAAGAAGGGGACGAGATAAATCACCATGGCGACAACCTTGTTGTCGGAAATATCCTTGGGGTCAAATTCGTCCGTGTGATCCGTGCTGTCTGTGACCGGGGCTGCCTGATAGTAATCAGCAGTGGAGCCGACCGGGGCGCCGCAGGCGTCGCAGGTGCAGGCGTCGTCAGGAAGTTCATGTCCGCAGTTAGTGCAGTATTTCACAATAGTGTCCTCCACGTTCTTAGATTTCGCTCTCTGTGGAGCGGTGGCTATATTATACAAAGAAGGAAACGAAATGTAAAGAGAATTTGCAGAATCTTGTTATAAAATGTAAAGTGTAACTTTCTGTGCGCCTCCGGAGCTGCCTTCGGAAGTCGTGATATCATGGGAGAATACTGGTATTTTCCTTGAGAGTATGCTATATTGAAACTATATATTCTGCCTTTTTGTGAGGTGCAAAATGAGTGAGATAAACTGCCAAAATCAACAGCTCCGTCAGGTGCTGGCTCAGACTTATGCCGCTGAGGCCATGATCGCTGCATTGGAGGAATTGTCAGGACACGATGAGGCGCTGTGCCACACCGTGTGGTCGCTGTGCGCACCTTTATTGGGGCTTACGGAGGGGGAGAAGTGTGACGCGTGGCTGTGTCGGCTTTGCGACCGTCTCAGCGACCGGATGTTCCCGGATGCAGAGCATCCGGCCCCGGAGCTGACGGCGGGGGAGGCACTCTATTTACAGGTGATCGAGTCCCTTTTTTCGTGGCGTACCGGTGATTTTGACCCGATGACAGACCTTTTACCGTTGGACGACAGCGCACGAAAGGAGAGTCGGGTGGCGGCGCAGTATGAGCAATTTTGTGCTGCGGCGGCGCAGGCGCATTTTATGGCACTTTTGCGCATCAGCCGTGAGGTGCGCCCCTTTGACCCGGCCTCCCACACCATCGGCGTCCATAATGTAGCGCTGCACACCGCTGTCATGGCAAAAAAAGCAGGGCTGAAAGTGGATCTGCCGCTGGTCAGTGCCGCCGCACTGGGGCACGACATCGGTAAGTTCGGCTGCCGTGGGGACGATGCGCTGCGCATCCCCTACCTGCACTATTACTATACATGGCAGTGGTTCAGCGACAATGGTATTGAGGAGATCGGCCATGTCTCTGCCAACCACTCCACATGGGATTTGGAATTTGAGAACCTGCCGGTGGAGTCGTTGCTGCTGATCTACGCCGACTTCCGTGTCCGAGGCAGCCGCGGTGCCGATGGCCGGGAGAAAATGGCGATTTATACGTTGGAGGAGGCCGGGAAAATCGTATTTTCCAAGCTTCTGGACGTGACGGAGGAGAAACAGCGCCGGTATCACACCGTTTATGAGAAACTGCGTGACTTTGAGATTTTGCTCCACAGCATCGGTGTTCCCACCAATATGGGGGAGGATACGCTTCATGCGGTGCAAAAGCGGGATGAGTCGCTGCTCTCGTCGGAAGAGGCGCTGCAGGCGCTGCGGAATATGGCGCTTTCCGGCAGTATGCGTCTGATGTATACCGTCAGTGTGGATCGCTCCTTTGAGCTCCTTTTGGAGCAGGCCAAGAGTGAAAAGAATCTCCACCATGTCCGCACCTATCTGCTGCTCTTTAATGAGTACAGCACCTATATGACCAAGGCCAATAAGAAAAAGCTCCTGCATTTTCTCTATGAGCTGCTGATGCATCCGGACGGAGATGTGCGGCGAATGGCGGGACAGATGATGGGGCGCATTTTGGCCAACAGCGGCCCCAAATATCGCAAGGAGCGTCCGGCAGCTGCCCGCGACGGCGGCATGATTCCCACCATGATGGCGCTGCTCGATGAGTCGGTGGAGCTGTGGGATAGTTATATGGAGGCCTGCCTTCATCCGGATC
>JAHHSH010000076.1 GCA_020025345.1 Oscillospiraceae bacterium
GCTGGCGGCAGCGCTGTTCCTCGGCGCAGAGCGGAAGCGAAAACACGCAGCGAAGTAACGCATAAAGCACAATCGAAAAACGTCTGATTTCTTTTGAAGTCAGACGTTTTTCTTTTTATGGCGGCTTTACAGGTGGCATACCGCGGAGTTTTATGGTAAAATGAAGCAAGAATAATTTGGTAAGGCTCCTGTCTCGCAGGATCTTTCTTATTGCTTCGGAGGCGGAACTATGAATGAAAAGAAAATGCTGATGACGGAGGGAACCATCTGGAAGATCCTGGTTCGCTTCGCTTTTCCCTTGTTTTTGGGAGGATTGTTTCAGCAGCTCTACAACACGGTGGACTCCTGGGTGGTAGGCAAGTACTGCGGCGACAGTGCTCTGGCGGCCGTTACGTCCTCCGGTAGTTTGATTTTCCTGCTGGTGGGATTCTTCCAGGGTGTCTTCATGGGCGGCAGTGTGGTCATTTCCAACCGCTACGGCGCCCAAAATAAGGAGGGCGTGAACAAGGCAGTCCATACCATCGTGACCTTTTCACTGGCCATTGGCGTGGTGCTGTCCATTCTGGGTGTGATCTTCACGCCCATGATTCTCCGTTGGATGGGCACCCCTGCCAACGTTATGCCCGACTCCGTGCTGTATTTCCGGATTTTCTGCTCCGGTATGCTGGCGATGATCCTCTATAATACGGCCACCGGCATTTTTCAGGCGCTGGGTGACAGTCGACACCCCCTCTTTTACCTGATCATCGCCTCTGCTGCCAATGTGGTGCTGGACTTCCTTTTTGTGGCCGGGTTCGACTGGGGCGTGGCCGGTGCGGCGCTGGCTACGGTGCTGGGGCAGCTGCTCAGTGCGGTGCTGGCTTTTGCTCACTTGATGAGCGGCAGATTTGTGGTTCAGATCCGTCTCAACAAACTGTGGCCCGATAAAAAGATCCTGTTACAGATCTTTCGTCTGGGATTCCCCAGTGGTATCCAGAACAGTGTCATTGCCCTTGCCAATGTGGTGGTGCAGAGTAAGATTAACGCCTTCGGTGATTTCGCTATGGCTGGCTGCGGCAGTTATTTCAAGGTGGAGGGCTTCGTATTTCTTCCTATTATGAGTCTCACCATGGCCATGACCACGTTTATCAGCCAGAATCTGGGTGCCGGCAAGCCTGACCGGGCGCGCGCCTGCTCCCGACAGGGAATCTGCATGACGGTGGTGCTGGCCGAGCTGGTGGGAGTCGTGGTTTTCATTTTCGCTCCGCAGCTCATCGCTCTTTTCAGCGACACATCTGCTGTCATTGAGTTCGGTGCCTGGCAGGCGCATGTGGAAGCGCTTTTCTTCTGTTTGCTGGCGTTCTCCCACGGCTGTGCCGCCACGCTCCGCGGCGCGGGACGACCCGTCGTCCCGATGGTCATTATGCTGGCCATTTGGTGTGTCTTCCGTATCATCTATATCACCGTGGTGCTGCGGTTCATCCCCAACATCGTGGTGCTGTTCATCGGCTATCCGCTGACCTGGGGGATCAGCGCCCTCCTCTTTTGGGTGGAGCTGAAACGAAAGGACTGGACAAAGAACGCGGTTCTCTGTTAACAAAATACAGACAACAAAAACGGCGCGTATCGTCTGCGATACGTGCCGTTTTATAGTTTCCTGCAAAACAGCAACGGAGAAATTGTGGAAAAATAGAAAACAAGGGGCGCACCTACCGCCGCAGGGAAGAAAAAGAGAAATGAAACGGTGGAAAACGGAGGGCGTGCCGGAAGAAAAGAGAGAAAAACATGGATTTCAATAGAATTTTCTTTCAATTTCGGGGATTTATGGTACAATAAAGTTGTAGCTTACATAGACCAAAGGACGGGGTAGAGAGGAGTTCGACCATGAAATATGATGTGGAATTGAAAGAACTTCGGGAAAAGATTGCCCGGAAAGCAAGTCTGGAGGCCAAGCGCCGGGAGCTGGAAGCGCAGCGAGAGAACCTTGCCGGGCGCGTGCAAGAGTTGAAAAGCATCCTGCGCAAGGAGCAGGGGGACGTCGAGCGGCTGGAGCACACGAGTCTGAGCGGCCTTTTCTATGCAGCGATCGGGAAAAAAGAGGAGCGGCTGGACAAGGAAAAGCTGGAGGCCTGCGCGGCCAAGGCCAAGTATGATGCTGCCGCCAGAGAACTGAATTTTACGGAAGAAGACATCCGCTGCGTTGAGGCGCAGCTTTGTGAGATTGCCGAATGTGAAGACCGATATGCGGCGCTTTTGCAGGAGAAAATGGCGGAGATCAAGGCGTCCGGCGCTGCAGAGGCAGAACGGATCCTGCGCTGGGAGGAGCAAATTGCGGCGCAGGAAAGGCAGAAGAAAGAAATCGGCGAGGCTATCGCTGCCGGCACGCGTGCCCTCGACACGGTGGAGAATATCCTCTCCAACTTGAACAGTGCTCAAAGCTGGGGGACATGGGATCTGTTGGGTGGAGGGCTGCTGTCGGACATTGCCAAGCACAGCCGTCTGGACGATGCCCAGAAGATGGTGCAGCAGCTGCAAGAAGAGCTGCGGCAGTTCAAAACGGAACTGGCCGACATTACGATTCAGACAGATATACAGGTGAGCGTGGATGGATTTATGCGCTTTGCGGACTACTTCTTCGATGGACTGTTTGCGGATTGGGTGGTGCTGGATAAGATCAACGAGTCGCTGGCCAGTGTACAAAGGACAAAAAACCAGATTGAAGAAGTCCTTTCTAATCTGCGCGGCATGGAGGATACGGCTGCGCGGGAATTGGCAGCGCTGGAGGCGGAGAAAGAGGCTGCCGTTGTGACGGCCGCACTATAAGCAGATCAAACGACGAAAGTGCCTGCTTGAATGTACTGGCAGGGTGTCTTTAATGTGGGATGTTGGCAAACAGTGAGAACGCGGGGGTGATACGATGCAGAATATGGATCTATACTATGATTTCTCGGGGCAAAAATTCGGCTATCCTCTGAGTCTGAGCATCAACGGCTTTTCGAGAAATATTTTTTCCAGACAGTCCAGTCTGGAGATCTCCTATGTCCTAAAAGGCGAGTATGAAGCGGTCACAACGCAATTTTCCTATACGCTGCAGGAGCGGGACATGATTGTCATTGCACCGTTCGATCTCCATATGCTCCATAAAAAGGAGCCGAATGATACAGGCATCATCCTCACCATCCATATTGATTTCAGCCGTATGGCGGATTCCATGGTGGGAAATCTGCATACGGGCTTTCGTACGGCGGTGTGTACGGAAACAAGAAACAGGGATTCCTACATCCAGCTGCGCAATAAGATCGGAGAGCTGGCGTCAGAGCTGATGGCGCAGAGTAACGATCTCTATCATATGAATGTCATCATGATGGAGATTTTGCACATCGCCTCGTCGAAGAATTCCTTTTCCGTGGATGATCTTCCGCTGCACACCGATTATCACGAAAACTACATGAAGGCGATCAAATACATCGACAGCCATTTCAAGGAAGATCTTACGCTGGGCGAGGTGGCCCGGCAGTTGTCATTCAGCACGTCCTACACCTCCAAGCTGATGAAGCGGTTTACGGGCATCCCCTTCGTAAAATATTTGGCCTATGTTCGGGTGCGGGCTTCGCTGGAGGTGCTTTTGGAGGGACGAGAGAGCATTGAAAAAATCGCGCTGGACTATGGGCTGCCAAGCTCGAAGGCCTATACGGAGGTGTTCCGGGAGCTTTACGGCATCGTGCCCAGCGCCTACCGCAAGCAATTCCAGAAGAACATGAAGTACAGCGAGGGCGAGGAGAAGGAGCCGATGCTTCTGGATGGAGAGCAGAAAGAGCTGCTCCGGCATTTGGTGGAAGAAACAGAGGAAATCCTATATAAAGATGAACAGCTGTCCGTGCGGAAAGAGGGCGACGATTTGCTCCTAACCATTGAAAACGGACGGATACAGATTGATACAGCGCCGGAAAGCGGCATGGTTTTGAGAATCTCGAAGGAAAAGTAAAGTTTTGCTTTTCCTTTAGAGGTTCTTTTTTGTTGTAAATTTGGGGATATCTGGGGAAGAAAAGGAAAAACAGGACAAAAAACAACCGCTGATATCTGCCGGAGGCAGCGAAAAGGAAACGCAACTATGATAAAATAATCACAATCAAAGAAAGGAGAACTGCAAGATGAATCGATATCCCAACTTATTTTCCCCTATTAAAATTGGAAAGACGACGGTAAAAAACCGTATTTTTATGCCCCCGATCTCCACAAATTTGGCCGATAAGGGCTATGTAACCGATGAATTGATCCAGCACTATACCGCGCGAGCCAAGGGCGGTGTGGGTCTCATTGTCACGGAAGTGACCACGGTGGAGCCGATCTATACCTACCTGCCCGGTGATATGTCCATCTATGATGACTCCTTTATTCCGGGATGGAAAAAGCTCACCGATTCCGTGCATCAGTATGGTGCCAAGATCCTGCCCCAGCTGTTCCACCCCGCTTTCATGGCCTTCAACATCCCCGGCACGCCCCGCTTCATCGCTCCGTCCAACGTGGGCCCCTACTACGCCAAGGAGGCACCCCGCGCTGTCACCGTGGAGGAGCTGCAGGTCATTATCCGCCAGTTTGGTGAGGCTGCAGGCCGTGCACAGAAGGCCGGCGCCGACGGTGTGGAGATCCATGCAGCCCACGCACACGGTCTGCTGGGCGGTTTCCTGTCCCCTCTGTACAACAAGAGAACCGACGAGTACGGCGGCGATCTGGATGGCCGTCTGCGTCTGACGCTGGAAGTTGTGCGCGAAGTGCGCAAGGTCTGCGGCGAGAATTTCATCATTGACGTCCGTATTTCCGGTGATGAGTACACCGATGGCGGCCTCAATCTGAACGACGCTGTGTATATCTCCAAGCAGCTGGAAAAGAACGGTGTGGATTTCCTGCACGTTTCCGGCGGTACTACCATCATGCGCGGCAGCGCCATTCCCGCCCCCGGCACTCCCATGGGTTCCCATGTGAAGATGGCAGAGGAGATCAAGAAGCACGTCTCCATCCCCGTTGCAACTGTGGGCCGCATCACCGATCCCTGGATTGCAGAGGAGCTGATCGCCAATGGCCGTACCGACATCTGCATGATCGGCCGCGCCAACCTGTGCGATCCCGAGTTCTCTCATAAGGCAGAGGCCGGCTGCACCGACGACATCCGCCCCTGCATCGGCTGCCTGCGCTGCCTCAACGGCATCATGTTCGGCAACCGTGTTGCCTGTACCGTGAATCCCTCTCTGGAGCCGGAGAATGAGGACACCCTGCAGGAAGCTGAGACCAAGAAGAATATTCTGGTCATCGGCGGCGGCCCTGCCGGTATGGAGGATGCTTTCGTGGCAAAGAAGCGCGGCCACCACGTTGTGCTGTGCGAAAAAGAGGAGAATCTGGGTGGTATGGCTCGTCTGGCCGCTGTGCCCATTGCCAAGGAAGACCTCACCAAGATGATCAAGTACATGGCACGCAAGCTGCAGCAGGCCGGTGTGGATGTCCGTCTGAACTGCGCAGTGACCGAGGAAATGCTCCGCGGCGAGTTCAAGGACTATGAGGTCGTTGCCGGTACCGGCGCCTCTCCCATTGTCATCCAGCCCTTCACCGCATTCAAGCAGTGGATGACGGCCGATGATATTCTCTCCGGCAAGTCCTTCCCCGGCAGAAAAGTCGTTGTGATTGGCGGCGGTGCTGTGGGCTGCGAAACGGCTGACTTCCTGGCACCTCTGGTCAACGACCTGTTCCCCAGAAACAGAGAGATCATCGTTCTGGAAATGCTGCCCGGTGTGATGCTCAACGAGTCCGGCCCGGGCCGCAGCCTCCTCGTCCAGAGAATGATGAAGAAGGGCGTGGAGATGATCTGCAGCGCCAAGGTGGAGCGTGTCGAGGAGGACAAGATCTACTACACCCGCAAGGGTCAGGAATACTGCATCGACGACGCTGATACGCTGGTCTTTGCAGCAGGCTACAAGATCGAGCCCCAGATGGAGGAGATGCTGAAGACCTGCGGCATGAACTACCATCTGATCGGCAATGCCACCAAGTTCGGCAACATCAAGGATGCCATTTCCTGCGGCTATCAGGTGGCAAAAGATCTGTAAGCAGGCAGAACCTCAACCCTCTACATAAAAATATACACGCAAAAGGCACCCCGAAAGCTTTATCGGGGTGCCTTTTTGCTGTGGCAGTTTTGCCGTCGGCGGAAAGTGCGTCCGAGTCCTGCGGGCAAAGGATTGACAAATATTGCCTTTTACGGTATTCTGATTTAGTCATAAATCAAATAGTCAAAGCGGTCACAACGAACGGTTGTGTGAAAATGGGAAACCGGTGGGAAACCGGTACAGACACCCCTGCTGTGAAGTGGACGATGGAACAGACGTCATTGGGCTCAGCCCGAGAAGGCGTTCCGGAGGAGGAAGCTAAGTCAGAAGACCAGCCGCCGAGGATTTAGCGTTCCGGGTGAGAAGGAAGAAAGTGCTGCAAAGGGGCGTTGTCCTCTGTATTTCCGTGTTCTCTGCCAAATGCAGGGAACTTTTTTTATGCCTAATTTGCCGGCGGGAATGTAGCCGGATGTTAGAGATACAAAGGGCGGATTCGGTGAATTTGCCTGAACAAGAGAAAGGAAGAGTCTTATGACAAAAACGAGACGAAGCAGTCGGGTTTTGGCCCTGCTGCTGACACTGTTGCTGGCGCTCCAGTGTGTGCCGGTGGTGCCTGCTTGGGCAGCCGGTGCCGGTCAGCAGTCCCCTGCGGTGGATGCGCCCTTTACGGCGAAGATCGATGGTCAGATTTTGAAGATCGTGGACGGCGGCGAAGTGGACTGCATGGAGTGGGGCAGACCTGCCAAGAAACAGGTCTACTGCGTCATGATCCCTGCCGATACGCAGGCAACACAGTTCACCTATAACGGCATGGGCGGCCAGCTGGCAGTAAATAACTGTGAGGAAATCAGTGGCTGGCTGTATGATGAGCAAGATAAGCAGTTGGACATTCTGGATAACGATGGATACTACCATAT
>JAHHSH010000077.1 GCA_020025345.1 Oscillospiraceae bacterium
TATCATCAAAGTACATAAAGTTGCGCTGATCGCGGATATTTTTCAGAATTTCAGGTGCGCTGTAGGAGATATTCACATTCTCGATAAATGTAAGGATGCACACCTTCATATTCTTATATCTGCCTGTGATGTTTTTATAGGAGGCAAGCGCATCCATGTTATTGCAGATTGCCAGCAGCGCATCCGGATTGTCGATGACCAGCATCAGCAGCTCTGCATCGTCAAGGGCATTCTCATTCCCTGCAACAAGGGCCTCATAGCGTTCCTTTAACTGTGCTTCGATCTCCGCGATGTATGAAACTGCATCGTCAGCGAGCATGCTGTATTTTACAATACTGCTGCTCTCTTTGAGAGAGGCAAGCTTCTTGCCGATGCCGTCTACAACATAAACCTTGGTCTTTGCCGGATACATGGTGTCCAGCATATCCACAGAGTATCTGAGCCAGTTGTGCCGTCCGGCACCTTCACGCCCGGCAATGGCCAGCAGGCCGACCGAAGCAAAGTCCAGCACATACGGCGTCACCGTTGCATAATCCAAACCGGCCACCACGGAAAACGCCTCTTCCATATAGCCGCCAAACTGCTCGACCATGTAGCCCTTGGTCAGCGATGCCGGGATCACCGGGATTCTCTTGGCCATCGAGTGCTTGTTGGCACTGTTGGTTTGGGCGATGTATTCCCGGATCTCCTGCACTCTGTCGATTTCCTTTTCACCCTTAAAGGCCAGATAGGTCTGGCACTCATAGTGGACCTTGTCGATTTCGATAAGGCATCTGCCGGGGATGCTGTCAATGCGTTCGCTGCAATGGTCAAAGAGGGAGCTGTACTCGCTGGAATCATTGCAGAAGAGCGCCATTCTGGTAGAGAAGTTGGAGAGGTACTTATATCCAATCCCTGCGGTCTGGGCGTTTGTCATCACAACGCTGATACCGACCGTCAAGCCCTCCCGGCACAAGCTGAGCAATTCATCATCGTCCTGGAAATAGAGCTCCTTCAAGGCCGTCAGATTGTCGATCATCAAAACGATCAGCGGGAGATCCTTTTTGCCGCTCTCCTTGTAGGCGGCAAAGGAACTGACGCCCACCGCCATCAGCTTTTCTTTTCTGGTCTCGATCTCCGTGTGGATGAGCTTGAAGAGGTTCTTCAGCTTCTCATCTTCCGAAGGACAAACAACACCACCCACATGGTTCAGCTTATCAAAGTTCTTGAGCACCATGGAAGCGAAATCGATCACATAAATGGTGGCCTCCTCCGGCGTATACTTTGTGGACAGGCTGCGGATAATGCTCTGCAGCACATTGGTTTTACCGGAGCGAGAGGACCCGATGATCATAAGATTGTTGCTCCCCAGATCGATGGTATAGCCGCCCTGATACTGATTCTCGGGGTCGTCATAGACGCCGATTTCCACATCGTAGCGGCTGGCGTCTGCGGTTGCGCCGGGATGATCCGCAAAGTCGATGCACTCACCCAGGGAGGGCAGGCAGATATCCGGCAGCTTGGGCAGGTGGATGCTCTCGCAGTAGCCGGCCACATAGTTCACAATGGCGTCCAGCTGGGTCGCATTCCCCTCGCCGCTCTTCTTCTTTTTCTGGGAGAATACCGGGATTCGTTTTCCCGACTCCGTCAGACTGTAGATCGTAAACTCCTTGACATCCGAGTCGTCCGTTTTCTCAGAGGCGCCGCTGTAGGCAGACTGGAACAGTTCAAAAATTTCATTGTTGCCCACCTGCAGATAGGCGCGGCCCGGCTCCTTGATCTCTGCCGCCAGCGGGGACTTCAAAACTTCGTTGCTGTCCTCCTGACTTTGCACCTTTAGGCAGAGTTTAAAGCGGGAGTTACTCCAGATCTGTTCATTGACCTGTCCCGAGGGCTTCTGGGTCGCCAGAATCAGATGAACGCCAAGGCTGCGGCCGATACGGGCGGCGGAAATCAGTTCTTTCATGAATTCCGGCTGTTCGGCCTTTAATTCAGCGAATTCATCCACGATAATGATCAAATGCGGAATCGGTACGCTGGTCTCGCCGGCCTTATATTTTTTGATGTATTTGTCGATATGGTTGACATCCGCCTCTGCAAACAGCCGCTGGCGCTTCTGCAGCTCCGCCTTGATGGATTTCAAAGAACGGTTGATCTCCTTACCATCGATATTGGTAATGGCACCCAGCAGATGCGGCAGATCCTTGAACTGGTTGACCATGCCGCCGCCCTTGAAGTCGATGATAACGAACGCAACCTCATAGGGGTGGAACAGCGTTGCCATGGCCAGAATGTACGTCTGCAGGATCTCCGACTTGCCCGAGCCTGTGGTACCCGCCACCAGACCGTGGGGGCCGTGGGCCTTATCGTGCAGGTCCAGAGACACGACGCCGGTTTTGGAAACACCGATGGGTGCCGCCATGGACTTGAACACCTGCGACTGGGCCCATCTGCTCTTCAAATCAATATCTTCCACTGTAAAGATATGCAGCAGCTCAAAGAGGGAGATATTCTTTGTCAGCGTTCCCTCCAGCGAGATCTCCTCCGTGTACACCGGCGCCAGCAGCTTCACGACGGCCTCTGCCTGTGCCGTAGGAATGGCCGGATACCGGAAGGGCGAGCTCTCCCGCTTATTCTGCGTATTGATCAGCACAGCATTTTGCTGATCCGCAATCGTCACGATGTATCCGCAGCCCTGCGGAATGTCCGCGGTGGTATCGCCGAAAAAGACGAATGTTACGCCGAGATCCTTGGCCTTATCGATAAACTTTGAAATTGGGTGGCTCTTGAAACCGTATTCATCGTAGAAAAATACCACAATATGGGAGGTATGGGTTTTATTCTGCTCCCGGATCGTGAGTTCCTTATAGAGGTACTCAAAGACCAGATTCTTGCTCTCATCGTCGCAGACAATATTTCTCACGCCGATGGTCTCATTAAAAACATGGGGGAGAAAGCGCAGCCACTGAATCTGCTTTTTATGGGTGCTTTCTGCCACGAAGACCATTTTTGTATCCGAGAAATGCTGCCGCGCCGCAATATCCACCACAATATTTTTCAGAAATTCAAAGCGGTACTTCTGTGCGCCCACGACGCCAAAAGCGTTGAGCTCCTTGAAATCGCATACAATGGGGGCATCATGCACATTTTTGAACTCCTCACAGAGCTGCTCCGGAATCAGCTGCAAATCGTCCTCAATTTCCAGCCGCTCCTGTTTTTTGTAATCCACCACTCGTTGGGAGACAACATCACCGCTGCCCAGCCGCACACAGAGGTAATCCTCATCGGCCGGAATCCGGTCAAACAAGTCCGGCGAAAACGCGTCGAAGCGCTGCTTTTCCACCGTTTGTGAGACAAACAGCTCCTCTAACTCCGCCTGCTCCTGCTCGCGGCACTGCTGGATCTCCGCCCTTTTCTTTGTCACATACGCTGTGTACTTTTCAATTCTCTCTTTAAGGCCCACCTTGTAGTCCTTTTTCCCCTCCCGGATACTCACGATGGTGGTGAGAATCGCCATGGTGCAGGAGATGGCAGACATAATAATCATCATGCCGCCGAAGTAAGCCATCACGCCGGCCGCCACCAGCATACCCATGGACGGCATCAGACGCACAAACAGATTATTCTTCGGCTTCTGCGGCTTTGCAGGAGGATCCAGAACCTCGATCTTTTCGTCACAGACCACGGGCTTGACACGCGTATTCCGGTTGAACTTGGGATACTGATTCTTCACCGGGCAGTCCATGTAGTGCAGGCCGTTGATTTTCATATCCGAACGAATCTGCGTCCAGATCTTATTTCCCTTGTAGTAGAAGAAATAGTCGGAAACAAACAGAAAATCGCCGTCGTGCAGCACATCCTCCGTCCCGGCCTTTTTGCCGTTGATGTACACGCCATAGGTGGTGCGCTTCACGCACACGGAAAAATCCGTCCCCCTTTTGCTGAGCACAATATGATCGTCACGCACAAAGGAGCTGCCCAGTGCGATGGTACTGGACGCCTCACCGCCGATGGAGATGGTATCCACGCCGGAAACATCCACACTTCTCTCGTATCGGGTTTTTCCGTCATCAAAATCAATGAGGAAGTTGAACGCAAAGACAAGGTTGTCCGACTCCTGATATTTTACCTCCAGCCGATCACCATGGGTCAGCTTCCGGGTCATGAGCTTGCGCACATCCCCCAGCGTGAGATATACATTGTCCGAGCAGCGGACGGACCACTCCCCCTCACTTTTCGTAAAGAGCAGTTCCACCTGCTCGAAAAAGAGGTCTTTTCTCAGACGAATGTCGCAGTCGATCCCTGTCCCCATCTTCACGCGCTCTGCGTCCGGGGCCAGCTCGATCTCCTTATAGATATTCTTATTGGAGAGTATGACTTTATATCTGTTGTCCATCCCGTGCGCTCCTATTCCGTATAATTGATCACGCTGCCATTTCTCAGGTCGAACTCTGCCAGCGTCTTGTTCCCCTTCAATAGGGCGATAGGATTCTCCGCCTTCAGGTAGCAATTTTTAATATCGGAAGTATCAATGCCCAGCGCATAGGCCGTATTTAACGCCACCACCAGTTCATTGGCCGTAATATTCAGCGGGATCTCGAGGTCAGCAGAAAACTTTCTTTTGACGATTCGGAACACCACGATTGCGGTTTCTCTGTTCATCTTCCCGGTCTCCTCATAAAATTAGGAATGCAGCCTTTTGCATACTGCTCTCTTTGGACAAATCCTCTGGGTTCATGCCTTCATAATGCGCAAAATGTTCAATATATTCATTCACTGAGAACTTCAGCGACACCTTGGGGGAGATGAGCGCATTGTCCTCGTCCTTATTGAAGTCATTGCACACGAAGATATATTTCTCGCTGCCGCTGCCGTTGATATTGGACACCAGCAGGTTGGTGGCCAGCACAGAGGACAGGCTCTGGCGCATGACGATGATGACCTTATCCGCAATATTCAGCAGCGCAGCCTTCTCTTCATCAAAGGCGACGTCGGCATCCACAATGATATAGTCGTACTCGCCGCTTTGCTTGGCCGACAGCACAATATCCTTGAACACGGAATAGCTGATCCCCAGCGACATCAGCGCCGCCTTAAAGGGGGGCAGGTAGCTGAACAGCTCCTTGCGCACCACATGCTTAATGTCGGCGTAGATGTTAGGGCCAGGGGCAGACAGCTTGGCATATACCTCCGAGGCTGTGATAGGCGTATGATTTTTCAGCATATGCTGAAATACCTGCAGCCGGGCGGCATTGATATATAAAACCCGTTTATAGTTGCGGGTCAGTGCTGCGCTGACGCCCACCGCCGCGGTGGTCTTTCCGGCGCCTCCGCTGGCAGAGTAAAACAGAACCACCTGCGTTTCCTGCTTTGTGCTCCGGTTCAGCTGCAGCGCATCTGCACTTTTGCCGAGGATCTCATTAAAGATCTCTTTAATACTGGTATACTTGAAAATATGGTGGACATTCAGCTCGCCGGTTCTGTCTTCCTCATACTGCTCGTCCATAACAAAGACATTGGCAATATTATGTTTTTGCAAGGAGGAATCATACAGCTCCTCGGAGATGATCAGCACATCGGCTCTCTGGGGCGTTGCAAACAGCTCCTGCAAGTACCCCTCCTCCGTGATGATCTCCAGCTCCACCTGCTCGAAAAAATCTTCTGCAAATTTCAGCTGCAGCGGGATGATATAATTGATATCTGTGTCTGCGATCATAATTCTGGGCTTCGCCATACAATCACCCCTCCTTAATCGATCAGTATTTGAAAATCGCTGTTGGCCAGACGGATCATATCCCCGTTCTTCACCGGCTGGGGACGGCCCGGCTGTATCCGCATCCGGTTGACATAGGTGCCGTTGGCACTCTGAAGGTCGGTGATGGTATACTGTCCGTCCCTCTGACAGATCTTGCAGTGGGCACGGCTGATCATCCTGTTAAAGCCCACCACGCCGTCACAAAGTTCTGGTTTTTTGCCGATCACAAAGTCGTCCTTCGTCACTGCAATTTCCAACTGCGACGGCCCGTTGACCGCAACAAGGCGCAGCGTTCCTCCGGGCGTGGTCTTCTGCGCTGCACCCCGGACGCCCTTACCGTCCTTCATCCGGCTGTACAAATCTTCCAGCGTCAGTACACCGCTGGAGAGATCCGCGGACAGCTGGGTGGTCTGCGGCGACACAAGGGCATCCTCCTCTGCAATCAGGCGCACCAGCTCCGAGCGCATCTCATTTTCAAAGCTGGCATAATCCTCATAGATTCTCTTGCTTAGCGGCAGGTAAACCAGACGCACTTTATAGGTGGCAGGATCCACATAGATCTTATCAAAAGAAATATCCACATTCTGACAGGAGAGGAAGCCGTTACTCTTCACATCAATGATGCTGGCAAACAAATTCGAGACAATGGTCAGAAAGCCGTCTCCATCCATGGTGGGAATCATGGCGGCAAAGGACTTTAGCTCCTGCGTCATATAATAGAGCTGCACCTGCCCGTTATAGAGCATCTTCATGCATCGGACAAAGCAGCCGTCGCTCTGGCTTTGCAGCACCTTATACTCCGTTGGCAGAAAAGTCCCGCGCTCCTGCAGCACATAGGCAAAATTGTCGCCGCACACCAGTTCGCGGATGTCCTTATTTTCAATGAGAGAATTCATAGTACGAACCCCTTCCCTGTTTATCTCAACCATTTAGCACAAGCCGAAGCACGCGATGCCGCGTGTCCCAGCTTCTAATAAACCGTTTTCCTTCTCCCATGCAGAGCGTTTGCTCTGCATGGGAGAAGCTGCCCTCAGCGCGCGTTTCTTACGCTCGCGGCTCTTTTACTCACTCGTTCTCATCGTCTTTCTTTTTGCGCTTGGCAGCAATGAGGAACCAGATTCCGCCTGCCAGCACCGCCACGCCGCCGATGGTTCCCCAGAAGAGAGGTTTATTGGCGTACCAGCGAACAAAGATATTCGTAGAAACCGTGACCCGATCGTTGAAAACGTAGAGGTCGCCCGT
>JAHHSH010000078.1 GCA_020025345.1 Oscillospiraceae bacterium
TACAGCAGTCCCTCTTTTTCTCTTTATGGGCAGACGATCTGCGCGTGGCTTCCGCCGCTGCGATCCTTGGTAACCACGATCTGCTTGTCGATTTTCTCCTTCAGCTCCGCCACATGAGAGATGATCCCCACCAGACGATTTCCTTCTGTGAGACCTGCCAGGGTGTGGTAGGCTTTGTTCAGCGCCTCGCCGTCCAGCGAGCCGAATCCCTCATCCACAAAGAGTGTATCCAGCCGGATGCCGGTGGACATCTGGACCTCGTCAGAAAGCCCCAGCGCCAGCGCCAGAGACGCCAGAAACGCCTCGCCGCCGGACAGAGAGTTGACACTTCGCTCCGTGGTGTTGATATGGTCGATAATGTCCAATTCCAGTCCGCTCTGCCGCCTCCGGCTGTCAGCCGTCCTGCGGCGCTTCAAGTCGTATTGTCCGCCGGACATCTTTTGCAGCCGGATGTTGGCGCGCTCTAAAATTCGATCAAAATAGGTGGTCTGGATATAGGTCTCCAGCATCACCTTGTCCTTGCCCGCCAAGGTGCCGTTGGCCGTATCAGAGAGCGCCGACAGCCATGCACATTTTTCCTCCAGCGTTTCCAGCTTCTTCGCTTTATCGGAGATATTGCGCTGTGCCGTCGTGTTGGCTGTGCGCCGTGCATGGATATTTTTCTGGGCAAGATCTGCCGCCTTTTTCTTCTCCTCCAGCTCGTTCTTTTTCTCCTGTAGGCTCTCGGTATCTGTCTCCGCCCCCTCTTCCATCTGCTTTTGCAGCTGCTCGATGGCAGAATGGGTCGCCGCCAGCTGCTCTTTGCCTTCATTGTAGGCTTTTTCCGCAGCCGAAAGGGCCGTTTTCAGCTTGGTCAGTCGCGCTTCCAGCTCTTTTTTCTCCTTTATAGCATCTGCTTTCTCTTCATAGGGCAGCGTTGCTCGCAGCTCTTTGATCTGCTGTTGCAATCCGGAAATCGTAGAAACCAGCCCTGCAACACTCTCCTTAGCCGCAGCCAAGTCTGTCTGTGCCTGTGCCAGTTCTGTCTCCTTTTTTGGGATCAGGGTATCCAGCGCAGAACGGCGCTGCTCCTGCTGCTCTATCGCACTCAGCTGCTCCGCCAGCGCCGTCAGCTCTTGCTCCAGTGTTTCCATCTGCGCCTGCGCCGCCGCTGGTACGGTTGCCTCTGCTGCATCGCCCAGCAGTACCCGGATCTGTCCGGTGACGTTCTCCTCCGCCGTCGTCACGATGCCGATCTGCTTTCCCGCAGCCACACTGGCATCCTCCGCCTTTTTCCGCGCCTTTTCATACGCCACCTTCGCCGTCTTCACCTCAGCCTCTGTGGGAGCGTTTTCCGAAATTGCCGCAAGACAGGGGTGGTCTGTTGCGCCGCACACCGGGCAAGGCATACCGGGTTCCAGCGTGGCAGCCATCACACCGGCCTGCTCATCGAGGAACGCCTTGTGCATGACATCATATGTCTTCCATAGGGCATCGGCCGCCGCCGATTTCTGTTGGTAGTCCCCTTGCAACTCCTGCAGCATATCTCGCTGTTCCTGCAGTTTCTCCAACTCCGTGAGCAAATTCTGAAACCTCTCCCGGCGCTCCGTCAGGTTCTGCTGTTTTGCCAGCAGCTTTTCCTTTTCCGCGCCGATATTTTCCAGCGCCTGCCGCTCCTGCCGCAGTTGTCTGACCTCTCCATCCAGCGTTTGGCTGCACTGCTCTGCCGTCGTCTGGGCCGTCCGGGCGTTCTCCTGCTCCCGCTCCTGCCGGGAGAGTTCGCCGCTCTTTTGCTCCAGTGTCTCATAGGTGGGCAGCAGCAGATCCAGCGATGCAATCTGTTTGGAGATTGCATCCTGCTCTTCTTCGGTGCCTCGCGCCGCAAGAAGTGCTTCTTCCAGCGCCACAAGCTGCTCACGCTGTTCCTTTTCAGCGATCTGCTGCTGCGTTAGAGACTTCTTCGCGTTCTGGTAGGCTGTCGCCTTGGTCAGTGCCGCCACCACCTGCTCGGTCTCCCTGCCGATCCGCTCGAGCTCTTTATTTAACTTGTCATACGCCGCTTCGTCCTCTGCCAGCAGCTTTTCCAGCAGTTCCATGACCGCTTTTGTAGGAAGTTCTCCCTCCTGCGCCTGCCGCACATCCACAGCGAGCAGAGAATCTTCGCCGCACACGATACCGTCTATATACTGGCGGATGCTGCGTGCATCCTCCTCCCGCTGGCGCTTGAGCTCACTGGCCCGACTTTTCAGCTGATCCTGCAATGTCAAATAGTTGCGGGTGCAGAAAATATCCCGGAAAATCTTCTGCCGCTCCTCGGTCTTCGCCTGCAGCAGCTGACGGAAATCCCCTTGGGAAATCATCGCCACCTGCGAAAACTGCTCCCGCGTCAAATGGATAATGTCCTGCACCGCCGCGTTGACCTCTTTCAGCTTTGTCACCACGCGGCCGTCGGGATAGGTCAGCAGAGCTTCTGCCGCCTGCTTCGTCGTACCGCTGCCACTCTTTTTCACGCGCTCATATTCCGGACTGCGGCGCACAGTATACTCCTTCCCGTCATAGGAAAAGGTCAGCTCCACATAGGTGGGTGTCTCGGGCTTTGCATAGCTGGAGCGCAGCATATCCGGCGTGCGGCTGCTGCCGCTGGCCTCACCGAAAAGCGCATAAGTCACGGCATCAAAAATCGTGGTCTTCCCCGCCCCGGTATCGCCGGTGATGAGATAAAGCCCACTCTGCCCCAGCTTTTCAAAATCCAATATCTGCACATCGGCATAGGGGCCGAAGCCGCAGATGGTCAATTGCAGAGGTCTCATACGCTTCCCTCCCAGATAGACTCCATCAACTCCTGTGTGTACGCACGCTGCACGTCACTCATGGGCTGATTGTTCTGCTTTTCATAGAGCTCCTCAAAAAGCTCCAGCGGTGTCTTACTCTTCACATCCGCCGCACCATCAATTCTCTGATTTTTGCGGGTTCGGGTATTGTCGTAGCTCAGCTTCATCATATTGGGATAAATTATCCGCAGCCGCCCCATCGCCTCCGGTACATCCTCCTCATCGGTGAGGACGACATGCAGATAGTCGTCCGTGACGGTGCTGCCATAAAAGGTCTGATCCGTGAGCTGGGCAAAGGTGCCCCGGATCTGGCGCATATCGTGTCGGGGCTGCAGCGGCAGCGTCTCCAGACGCACTTCCCCTTTCTCGCCCAGTTCCACCACTGTCAGACTTTTATAGTGCTCCGCTTCCGAGAAAGAGTATTTGAGCGGCGTGCCGCAGTAGCGGATGCGGTTGGAGCCCACATTCTGTGGGCCGTGGAGATGTCCCAAGGCCACATAGTCAAAGGGCGCAAACACGGCAGCATCCACATTGTCGGTGCCGCCCACACTGATCTCCTCGGACTCACAGGTGGTCGCACCTGTGACAAACTGGTGCGTCAAAAGGACATTGCGGCAGCTCTCGTCCACCTGCATATTCTCCACCGCAACGCGGATGGCGTCGGTATAGCTCTCGATCCCACGCTCGGGAAAATAGCGCCGGACATGGGCCGGCTTTACAAACGGCAGCAGATAAAAATTCACGGTGCCGTGCTCATCCTGCAGGGCGTACGACTGCACCGTGCCGTCATAGACCGGCGAAATATGAATACCGGTCTGCTCCATAAGGCGGTTTCCGAATGCCAGCCGCTCTGCCGAGTCGTGGTTTCCCGCAATAAGGAACACCTGCAACTCGCGCTTTGCCAAGCGGCAGAGAAAATCGTCCAGCAGCGTCACCGCCTCCGCCGGCGGCACGGATTTGTCGTATACGTCCCCGGAGATCAGCACTGCATCCGGCGCCACTTCATCGATTCGATGGAGAATTTGGGTCAAAATATAGGCTTGATCGTCGATCATGGAGACTTCGTTGACCCGCTTGCCGATATGCAGGTCAGAGAGATGTACCAGCTTCATAGGATACCCCCAGCATTTTTCTTCATTATACCAAAGTATCTTCCTCTATACAATTAAATCATACGCTATTTCGTTCACTCCCCCCGGCGCGGCGCAAAAAACTCCCCGGCAAAAGCCGGGGAGTCAAAATCTTATTTAATACACCGGAGCCGCCTCGGGGAGCAATTGGCGAAACAGCCAATCGGTCATATCCAGAATGTACTTGCAATCCCTCTGTACATTAGCCTCGGCCTCAAGATACCTCTTGTGGGCGGTGCGGAAAAAGCTGTTGAGTCCCGAAAAATTCGGCACTTCGGCGCTCTCATCCTCATCCAGGCGGAGAAGAAACTGCTCCTGCAGCCGCTCTTCGTAGGCACGATGCGCCGCGATGGTATCTTTGAAACAGTTATTGTGGACATAGGTAAACGCATCAGACGTATAGTGGATCAGCTTTCCCAGACAGTAATAATTCCACAGATTCCATTTATTCTTTGCGTGAAGACGGTTGATATGCCGCTCGATCCAGCGATCGGAATTCTGATAGTTGTGGCCGTAGAACCAGCGGGAGCGAATGGAGCCCTTCAGATAGGACAAGGGGTTGCGATCCGGCTGTACGCAGCCGATCAAAAAGGCACGGGTATGCCGGCGCTTCGGCTGATTTTGCAGACGGTCGATCAAATAGTGCCCCAGCAGACGATGGCTTTCCTGTTTCATACGCTTCCCCTCCAATATACTTCGTCATTTTACAATCGAGAGGTATCATATCACAAATCCGATGGCGAATTGTGAACAACAGAGAAAAAGCGTCAACAATTTTTATGATTATCTCCCGCCATATTTTGTGCAAATTATCGAATTGCACTTTATTTTCTCTCCGCCGTGAGACTTCCGGATGATGCGCCTTCTATATTTCGCAGCAATTTGCAAAAGAGGGAACGAATATCCATTCGCCCCCTCTTTATTCTTATCTCATGGAAGGATGCTCAATCTTGGTCGTCCTGCTCGACAGCGTCCTCAAGTTCTTCCTCGTCTTCGTCCTCAGATTTGTCGTCAACGTCCTCCACCGAATCGCCAACGTCCTCGTTCTCCTTCAAATCGTCGGCATCTTCCTCCGAATCATCATCGTCCTCATCGAGATCATCTACCCGATCCCACAGGGCCACCTGGAAGCCGAGATCATCCATCCATGTAGAATCCTGCTTTACAAGCGCCATCAGCTCATCAAAGCTCATATCCTCCAGCTTTTTACCGCCGGGCGGCACACGACCGGGTCTATTTTCAGCCTCATCCTCCAGAGCATCCAGCACATCCTCGTACATATCCTGATATTTTTCATAGATCTGTTCCAGTTGTTCGGCATCCTCCGCCGTCATAAGAAGGCTCATAAGATAGCGCCCCAACATCAGTCCGCTGGCCTCGGCATCGCTGAAGTCCTCCCAGCTGCCCGCAAAATAGACCAGGTCCTGCCGTGCAAAGAGATGACGCAGTTCCTGCTCCACCTGCCGGGCATCCGCAGACGCATTTCGGGAGGCATAGGCCACCAGAAAAGGACCGCCGCCCAGAATCTGCACAAACTCATCGCCTAAATCCGCCACATCCCGGCCCTTCGTCCACGCCAGCTCTTCTGCGGTGAGATTCCCATCCACGGAAATCACATCGATGACCCGGTTGTTTTCATCCAGTTGCAGCTGCACGCCATTCTGGCCCTCGAAGGACGCCACAGCGTAGGCCTGTTCCGTGAAGTGTGGCAGCAGCACCGTACAAAGAAGCACTATCACCGCAGCCATAGCAGCAAGCCGCCGGAAACGCTCCGTCCGGCGTGATTCTTTTGTTTTATCAGCTGTTACAAAGGGGAGTACCTTGCCGTTCTTTTTTTCATAATAGATATCCTCCGGCAGGATATAAACGGTGTCTCCCACCGCCATGCTGTCTTTTAATCGAATGCGCACTACGCCGCCGCCCTCCTGCATGGCCAAGGCGAAGGCCTCTTTCAACTCCAAAATGATGACTTTTTCTACCATGTTCTCACCTCGTTCCACGAATCCACTCCGTCAAGGCGGGGAGTTTTTTTACGAACACCAGCATCGTCCCTAAAATAAAGGTTTTACTGGTTTTAACAATTTTTTCCGATACAGCACACAGCCGAGAAACAGGCCGAATGGGCAGTTTCTTTTTTCGGTACGTCTGGGAGACGATCTCCTCATCGTTTCCAGAGCGTTCCGCTACCCGGATTGCAGTCTCTCTGGTATCCCGGTGCTTGGGCGAGTGCTCTGCCAATAATTCCAGCGACAGCTGAAACTTGGCCAGTTCCGCCTGATACTGCCGGATCTCTTCCCGGAGGCCACTAGTTTCTTCCTCCGCCGCCGGCAGTTCCTGCCCGCTCTCCGCCATCGCTTCCAGCGACACCTCCGCACTCCGGCGTCGGTGCTCCGCCTCCATATAGGTGTTCAAGCGGCTGCGGATCACCAGCCCTGCATAGCTTAAAAAGTTACCGCGCTCCTCATCGAAGCGTTCCACCGCCTCGGCAAAAGCGGACAGCGCCACACTAAAGGCATCGTCCTGCTCCACGGAGACATAGCGTCCCGTGACGCCGCTGGTAGTGCGGATAAGGAAGGCCATATGGCATTCCACCAACTCCTCCAGATGCTCTATATCAATTGTGATCCTACCGGCCATTGGCTACACCTTCCTCCGCCGTAATATGGATCATTATACCAATTCCGGCACTCCAAAGCAATCATCTCTCACTCAGGCCGCCTTTGCCTCCGACAGTAAATTCACACTGTCAATGCCCTCCAGTTCAAAGAGGCGGCGGATAAGGACGTTGCTTTCCTCCGCCGCAATACGCACCTCATACACCAGTTCAAAGGAGTCAGCCAGCACGTTCTTCGCTTTCACGCTGTTACGGGTGCATCCACCCTCTACCACAGCGCC
>JAHHSH010000079.1 GCA_020025345.1 Oscillospiraceae bacterium
GCGGTGGTGACATAGGCGGCATAGTCGGGAGAGAAGGTCTCGTCGAAGTAAATGGCGGTGAGGTCCATGTCCTCCAGACCCTGCCAAGCGCTGTTGGAACCCTCCTTTTCAGAGACCGTGGGGATGTCCTCTGCGGTCAGAGCACCGCCCAGAGGAATAGTGCGCACGTCAGAGGTGCCGTCCTCATAGAGGAAGGTGAGCTGGGAGGTGCGGAACGACTCCGGCAGATCCTCCAATGCAAGGAAATCTGCCAACGCCAGCGGCTCTGCGCTGCCTGCATAGCTGATCCCATCTGTAGCACCGAGGTCGGCACCTACCGGCAGGTAGTAGTTTCCGCTTACAGAAGTTTCCTGTCCGGCACTGTTGTCAGCGGTGGTGCCCAGTACAGCACCCAGCTTTTCCGTCCCCTTTGTGATCGCCGCAATGCTGCGACAATCGGTGACGGTGGCACCGGAGCCTGCGATACCACCCACGGAGACGTCGCCGCTCAAGCGGCACTTGGCACTGCAGCGGCGTATGTAGGCACTGCTGGAACCGGCGATGCCGCCGATGCTGTCGGCACCCTCACCCAAGAGAGATGCGTTGCTGTGGCAATCGGCCACAAGACCCAGCGTCATAAGACCGACAATGCCGCCGCCGCAGCGCTTTTTTACACTGACATCGGCCTTGTTTTCGCAATCACGCACCACGGCGCGGAGTTCACCGCTAAAGTTGAGGGAGCGATTGCCGATACGCTGCAGATCGTCCTCCGGGTCTAAATCGTTCTCCCAAGCCATAGCGCCCACAATGCCGCCGGCGTTGAGATCACCGCTGACACTGCCGTAGTTGGTGCAGCCTGCGGTTTTGCCGCTGTGATCGTCTGCCGTGTCATCGTCGGAGACATCAGTGATATTGACGCCCATGTTGGAAGAGCTGCTGCCCAGCGTATTGCCGATGGCGTTGAGCTGGTTTGTGATGGCACGGAGATCGTCGGTCATGGTGTCGGTGGCCTCCTGCTTGGAGTTGACGATATCGTGCATGGTATTTCCCATGGCTGTCATGCTGCTGTTGAGGGTGTTTTGCGCTGCCTGCACGCTATCGGAGTCGGGGAGCTTGGGATCATCGGGGTCGGGGAGAAGGCCGTTTACTGCGTCCTTAGCCACCTCGGCTTGAGATTGAAGAGCGGAAATATGGCTGTTGAGCTGGGTGGCGTTAGCGTGGGCATTGGCTCCGGCTTGATCGGCAAGAGCGGCCGTATCGGATAGTTGCTGCTGCAGGATCTGCAGCGTGTCGGCACTGTATTCAATGCGGGAGATGGGCTCCATCTGGCCGACGATACCGCCGACCTCCTTGCGCCCGCAGATGGTGCCGTAGTTGGTGGAATCTGCGATATAGCCCATCTGGCTGCCGGCAATGCCGCCGATATTGTAACCCATGTGACGATAACCCACGTCGGCACGGTTTTCGCAGGTGCGAATGACGCCGGTGCTGCCGCCGCAGATACCACCCACATCGGTGACAGCGTTCACAGATTCGCTGTTGCGCAGCGTGTCAATGGTCATCTCCGCAAGGTCGATGTTGTTCTGGCTGGCGGTGACATTAATCTGGGCGCTGTTGGTGCAGCTGCGAACAGTGCCGTAGTTCTGCCCGACAATGCCGCCGACATAGTGACTGCCTTGCATAGAGCCGGATGCCTGACACTGTTCTACGATACCGCTGACTTGATTGGTGCCCACCAGACCGCCCACGCGGTTGGTGCCGGCAACGTCGCCATCAAAGCTGCATCCGGTGATCGTACCGGCATTGCTGCCGGCCAGTGCACCGATATCCTCCTGGCTGCCCTGGGGAAGAACATGGCCTTGGAGGTGGAGATCCTGCACCTTAGCTGTATCGGTAAGGTAGCGGAACAATCCCAGAGCAGAGCCGGAAGAGGTGATATTGACGCCGCTGATGGTGTGACCGTTACCCTCAAAGGTGCCGGCAAAGATGGGGACGCCGCTGAAATCAGCATCGCCCAGATCCACGTCCGACTCCAGACGGACGGTGAGGTTCCGGGAGAAGCTATCTAAACGGCAGCGCTCAGCGAAGGAGAGAAACTCCTCCTTGGAGGTAATGGAGAGACTATCCTCGGCCTGCGCCGGGAGGGGGAGGAGAGGGAGAACCAGCAGAAGAGCCAGCAGAATGGAAAGTGCCTTTTTCGTGATCTTACGCATGGTCTTCATCTCCTTCCGATCCTTCTGATTCTTCCGTTCCTTCTGTTAGTTTCTTAGGTGGGTCTTGCACCACGATTTCTCCTGATTTTCCTGTTGTGATCGAGGCCTTGAAATCGCCGTGGAAGAGGCCGTCAAAGTCGGCATCCACAATACCGGACACATAGCCGCGGACATGGCCCTTGAGCTTAACGGTGCCGCTGCCGGTCTGGATCTTACGGTCGATGCCCTTGAGCTTAAACTTGGTGCGCTCGATGATGGAATCACCCAGCACCAGCACGGCAGGCAGAACACCCAGCACCAGCACAATGGAGATGATGGTGCCGCGGCCCAGACAGGTACCCATAATGGAGATGACGGGCTGTGCGGACAGGTTTCCGATCAGAAGTCCGGCGGAGGCCATGATGGTGCCGGAGGTAAAGACCGTGGGGAAGGAGGCGTTAAGTGCCTGTACAATGGCCTCCTTGTGGGGCATCTGCGACTTCAGCTCTTGATAGTGGCTGGAAATCACGATGGCGTAGTCGATATTGGCGCCCATCTGAATGGCGTTAACAATGAGGTAACCCAGGAAGTAGAGGGGCTGGCCGGTCAGTGTGGGAACGGAGAAGTTGACCCAGATACTGCCCTGAATCACCACAATCAGCAGAACGGGAAGTCCCACGGATTGGAAGGTGAAGAGAAGCACCAAGATGACGAACAGGGCGGAGAGCAAGCTGATGAGCAGGTTATCTCTTGCGAAGGAGTCCGCCAGATCGCGGGCACTGGTGGAGTTGCCCACAACATAGTAGTCGCCGGTGTAGTACTGACCCAGAATCGTGTGCAGCTCTTCAAGAAAATCGAAGGTTTCCGGGCTTTCCTCCGGCAAATTAAGGTAGACTACCATGCGGCTGAAACGGTCGTTTTGCAGCTGCAGCTGGGCGTTGTCCAGCTTGGCAAAAAGCTCGTCCAGCGTCTCCTGCATATCGCCGCTGAAGGTGATGTTGCGGGATTCCATCTGGTCACGGAGGAAGAGGAACATATCATAGAGGGGGACGTCGTAATCCGAAAGACCACTGAGGAGTTCCCCGTATTGGTCGTGATCCAGTGCGTAAGCGCCATAGAGTGCCTGCGCCACCTCATAATCAAGTCCGATCAGCTCTGAGAACTGTCGCGGGCGCAAGGCATCTGTCAGATGGTAGTCGTCCACCTCCATGCCGGCCAGGGACAAAGTGCCCTTGACCTCGGGGCGATCCTCTAACTGCTGGATAATGGCCTTTTCTGCCGGATAGTTGCCGCTGGGTACCACCAGAGCTACCATGTTGGAGCTGCCGAAAGTTTCCTTGATGCTGCGTACATCCATCTGTGCCTGCGACATTTTGGCGGTTTCTACCTCGGTGTAGCTGTAGCAGTAGGGGCAGTATTGGGAGAGTACTCCGGCGGCTACCAGAACGACAGCGAAGATGGCGGGCATAATGCGCCGAGAGGCCACAGCGAACTTGCCCAGCGGGGTAATGTTGGGCAGCAGTTTTTTGTGCCGAGTACGGTCGATCCATGGGCTGAAGAGAACCAACAGTCCCGGCATCAGGGTAAAGACAGACAGCAGGCTCAACAGCACGGCCTTAATGAGAACGATGGACATATCCAGGCCGATGGCAAAGTGCATGAAAGAGAGGGCAATCAAGCCGCTGATGGTGGTGAGAGAGGAGGCGCTGATCTCCGGGATAGCCTTGGAAAGGGCGGTGATGCAGGCTTCCCGGGCATCCTGTGTCTCGTGTTCATCGGAGAAACGGTGGCACAGGATAATGGCGTAGTCGATAGCTAATGCCAGCTGCAGCACAACTGCAATAGAGTCGGAGATGAAGCTGATCTTCCCGCACAGGAAGTTGGTGCCCTTATTGAGGGCGGCAGCCATACCGAAGGTGATCAACAGTACCGGCACCTCGGCATAGGCACGAGAAGTCAGCGTCAGTACGGCGATGATGATGACCACGGCGATAATGAGGATGGTGGTCATCTCGCGGTTCAGATCAGCGATAAGATCGGTGCCGATTTCTGAGTCAACCGCCAGATCGTACCCGCTGAGCTTGTCGCGGATAGTGCTCATGGCCTGTAAGGTGACCTCATCCTCCGGCACACCGGTAAAGCTGACGTCGAAGAGTGCGGCGGCGTTGCGGTAGTGATCCTCGGAGTCGTCGAACTCTACGCTGTCCACGCCCTCAATCTCCTCCAGCACAGTGCAGAGATCCTCTGCCTCGTGGTAGGTGACGTTGGAGACCATCAGCCGGGCTTTGGCCAGCGTGGTGAAGTTTTCATCCATGACCACAAGGCCCTGCCGCGTCTCTGTTTCGGCGGGCAGGTAGGTGGTCACATCCCGTTCAACCTCCACCCATTTGGTGGAAAAAATACAAAAGACCAGCGCAAAGGCGTAGAGAAGGAAGAAAAGATATCGCTTATCTACGATTACGGTGGCCAGCTTGCGGATGAAATTATTGTTTTTTTGCTTGGCGCTCATACGAACCCCCTTGTTCCAAAATTGTTCACAAATTCAAAATTAGACACTTGTCTAAATATTACGATTGTATTATAATCAGCATATGAAGGTAAAGCAAGCAACAAACACAGCGTATTTTGCTGATTTTGTACATATTTTGCGATTTTGTATACTTTTGCTGGATGGAGGTGGCGGCAATGGCCAAGGCGGAGTACCGCAGTGCAATTCGCTCCAGAAAATTGATCCAAGGAGCGCTGGCAGATTTGCTGCAGGAAAAGCCGCTGGATAAGATCACGGTGACGGATGTGGTGCGGCGGGCGGAAATCAATCGCGGCACCTTTTATGCACACTATTCGGACATTCCGGACGTGATTCACCATGTCATCGAGGATACTTTCTCGCACCTGCGGGAGGAAGTTTTTGAAGTGCCGTGTCAGCTCTCGGAAATCCCGCATACGCTGCTACAGCGTATCCAGGGGATTCTGGAGAGCGATTTTGACTTTTGTCAGAAGGTAATGACCTCCAGTGCGTCTACCATGATGGAGGAGCAGCTGGTCAAGCTGGTATTGGACTACCTGTTTCAGCATGAGGGTAAGTTTGGTTTTGGCGACAGTGAGCGATATGCGTTGACCATTCGTTTTTGTGCCGGAGGACTTACGAATCTCTACCGGGATTGGTTTTATGGGAAGATCCCGCTCTCACTGGAGGAATTGACACAGCGGGCAGAGCTGCTGCTGACCCAAGCCATTTGGGGTGTGAAGGAAGCAGCACAGTAAGATATAGAAAGGGACGGAGCATCTTGGATGTTCCGTCCTTTTTCGTATGTGGTCAGCCGCCGCAGTTGGCAGAGCCTTCCGAGAGCAGTATTTCCAGCCCGTGAGCGATGGGGTCTATCACCGCCAGCAGGTTCTCCTGTGCGGCCTTCTGGCTGCCGGGCAGGTTTACGATCAAACTGCGGCCTCGAATCCCGGCAGCGCTGCGGGAGAGACAGCCGCGGGGCGTAATGCGCATACTCTCAGCGCGCATGGCCTCGGGAATGCCGGGGGTGAGCCGCTCCACCACGGCAAGGGTGGCCTCCGGCGTAATGTCCCGGGGAGAAAAGCCGGTGCCGCCGGTGGTGAGCACCAATGCGGCGTGAAGTGTGTCGCAGCAGTGCAGCAACTCCTTTTGGATCATCTTTGTGTCATCCGGCACCATGGCAGTGTAGAGAATCTGATGGCCGCGCTCTTCCAAAAGGCGGCACAAAGCCGGGCCGCTGGTATCCTGCCGCAGACCTTGATAGCCCTTGTCGCTGACGGTGATAACGGCTGCTGTGTAACTCATAGCTCAATCCTCCCTTCGATAGTCGCCGTGAACGCCGCCTGTTTTGGAGAGCAGGCGAATGTCCGCAATGACCATGTCCCGCTGTACGGCCTTACACATATCATATACAGTCAGTGCAGCAGTGGAAACGGCGGTCAGTGCCTCCATTTCCACGCCGGTTTTGCCGCTGCAGGTGACGGTGGCCTGAATCTCTACGCTGCACCGTTCCTCGTCAAGGAAAAGGGATACCTGTACGCCGTCGGTCAGTACGGGGTGGCACATGGGAATCAGATCCGGAGTTCGCTTGGCACCCATGATACCGGCGATCTGCGCCACGGTGAGAACATCCCCCTTTTTCACGCCGCCGGAGGCGATGAGAGAAAAGGTGTCGCGGCTGACCAATACGCGGCCGGCGGCCACAGCCGTGCGCTGGGAAAGCGGCTTAGCGCCTACATCCACCATCTTTGCACGGCCTGCGTCATCAAAATGGGTAAAATCTTCCATGGTCATCCTCCAATCTCGTTCATGTTTCGTCCTGCGTGGCTGCGATGCTCCGGGGAGAGTTCGCCGTGCCAACGTGGTTTGTTTTCAATCGCCTGCCGCAGCTTCTCCACCATCTCCGCCTCGCTGCAGCCCTTAATATTGATTTCATCCGGGGCGTGGAGACAGGGTTTCAGCTTCCCATCGGCAGTAAGACGGATGCGGTTGCAATCGGCGCAGAAGTGGGCGCTGACAGGACTGATCAGCCCCACGCAGCCCTTACTTCCCGGCAGACGATAGAGCTGTGCTACGCCGCCGTCAGCAGG
>JAHHSH010000008.1 GCA_020025345.1 Oscillospiraceae bacterium
TCGGGGCATTGTCCATCGCCGGCGTCCCCGGTTTTGGCGGCTACATCAGCAAGACGCTGCTCCATGAGAGCTTCGCCCACCAGATGCACCACATGAGCGGCACGCTGCTGCTCATTGCCCGGTGCGCCGAGGTGCTGTTCCTTTGCTCCGGCGGCTTGACGCTGGCCTATATGGGCAAGCTCTTCTACAAGATTTTCCTGCAAAAGCCCTTGCACGATCAGCCTATTCATGTGGATGGCGGCAGCCTTCTTGCCATCGTTCCCGCGGCGGCACTGCTCCTTGTGATGGGCCTGCTGCCCGGTCAAACCTATGGCGCTATGGCCGCCTATGCCGCGCCGTCCCTCCGCAGCGCACCCATTGTGGTGCAATACTTCTCCTTGGTGAATCTGAAGGGCGCTGCGGTTTCGCTGACCATCGGCCTTGTCGTCTATTTCTTCGTGGTGCGTCGGCTGCTCACCCACCGAGAAGACGGCACATACCGCCGCATTACCGGCCCTGTGGATCTGGAGGATCATGTTTACCGTCCGGCCCTGTCGGCCATCTCCTTTATCGGTGCACTGCTGGGGCGCATCGCCTACAGTCTTACCAACTGGCTGACAACGGCACTGAGCTTTCTCTTCCGTGCAGGAAACACGCGACGCATTGTCCCCGGAGAGGACGAAGACTTTGGCCGCTACGGGCACAGGAATGCGTCCGGCAACAGCATCCGCCAGACACTGCAATTTGAGTTGCTGCTCTTTGGCATCGGTGTGGTGGCTGCCCTGTTCTATCTATTGCTTCGACTGTAATTTCACCTTTTATTCATTACATAAGATATATTCAGCAAGGAGGAAACAAGATGAAATTCTGGTTTAAAAATGATTATTCCTTTGGTGCACACCCCAAGGTTTTGGACGCTGTAGTGGCCGCCAATATGGAGGGCAACTGGGGCTACGGCGATGACAAGTACACCGCCCGCGCCAAGGATGTTATCCGCGAAAAGTGCGGCTGCCCCGACGCTATGGTGGAGTTTCTCATCGGCGGCACCCAGACCAACGTGGTGGCCTGCTCCTTCCTGCTCAAGCCCTGGGAGGCCGCGATCTGCCCCCACTCCGGTCATCTGAACGGCCACGAGGTAGGCGCTTTTGAGGCTACCGGCCACAAGATCCTCCCGGTAGAAGTGGGCGCTGACGGCAAGATCACCCCGGAACTGATTGCCCCGCTGCTGGAGGTTCACAAGGATGTGCATCTGACCAAGCCGGGTCTTGTCTACATTTCTAACGCCACCGAGAACGGTGATGTCTATACCAAGGCCGAGCTGACCCGTCTTTATGCATTCTGCCGTGAAAATGACCTGCTCCTCTTTGCTGACGGCGCACGTCTGGGCTGCGCTCTCACCTCGGACAGCAATGATCTGACGCTGCCGGAGTTTGCAAAGCTGGTGGATGCCTTCTACATCGGCGGCACCAAGAACGGCACCATGTTCGGCGAGGCGCTGGTGATTACCCGCCCGGAGCTGACCAAGGACTTCTTCCGCATGAAAAAGCGCATGGGCGCCGTGATGGAGAAGGGTTGGATTCAGGGTGCTATGTTCCTGGCTCTTATGGAGGACGATCTCTACTTCAAGATGGGCCGTCACGCCAATGAGATGGCCGCTCGCCTGCAAAAGGGTCTGGTGGACATGGGCTGGAAGCTGTGGGTGGAATCCCCCACCAATCAGCTTTTCTTCGTGATCCCCAACGAACTGAAGGCCAAGCTGGATGAGATCTGCGAGTACGAGGATTGGTGTATGTACGATGAGACCCACACCGTCATTCGCTTCGTCACCTGCTTCAACACCACGGAAGCCGATGTGGACGGTCTTCTGGCTGCCCTGCGGTAAATGAAACATAAAAAAGGACGCAGATGGATCCATCTGCGTCCTTTTTGCATCTTACTTTGTCTGTCGGTCTGCGATTTTGATGATACGCGGACGGTTATACCGCTGCATCATAACGAAACACAAATCGAAAGCGGCGGCGAGGAGGGATGTCACCAAAAACACAGGCAGCGCACCAAAGCGAAAGGCGGCCAGCAGCGGCACAAAACTCAACAGCGCATTTGTCTCATGCACCAGTTCCGACTGGCACATCGCCTGTGCAATCTCCTCCCAAGTGTGCTGCCGCGGATCAAAAGCCGCCGGGTCATAGGTGGGCATCCGCCCCTTCCAGCGTTTCACCCGCAGCTTCTCATAGAGCCACGGCTCCCATTTGTGCAGCTGATACCACTTTCTGCGGTAATCGGCCCGATTCCCCATAGTACGGTCGTAGATCCCGCCCACCAGCAAGCGCATGGCAAAATGGTAAAGAACCGTCCCCGCAGTGATAGCCAACGTAAGAAAGATATCATAGGGATACCCATGGTACAACAGGACAAAAAGCCCCGTCAGCACGGCAGCAATTCCTGCTGTTCGCTTCATAACCGCTGCCATGACCACACCTCCCCGCGCAAATACTCTCCTACAGTATACCAAGCCTTCTGCGGGAATACAACTACAAGAACGCCCCCAGCGGCATACCGCTGAGGGCGTTCTTGCAGGAGATTTCTCCCCTAATATGGCAGGTTGGTTGGGCTTTGCGGCGGTGCATTCTCATGTGCTCTCATGGACTGTTTCCGTCCGCAAAGCCTCTTGTTCGTTTACTTACCGCAGTGGCAGCTTCCACCACAGCTGCCGCAATCACCGCCGCAGCTGCAGCCACCGCCTTTTTTATGGCTGCGCCACAAGGAGCGGACGGCCAGGCCCACCACCAAGACGATAAGTGCAACAGCAATGATATTTCCAACGATAGGAGGCATAGGCTCCTCTCCTTTCTACTTGTAGAATTTACTTCTTAGCCGCAGCGTTGACAGAGGTCAGATTGTGAATCTCGCCCTCGGGCTTGTAGCCCTTGCGGAACAGGAGATACAGCAGACCGACCAGCAGGCCGATGGCAATCACGGTCATTACGCCGAAGGTTGCCTCACCGGTGAACAGACCACCGATCTGATAGACGATCATGGAGATCACATAGGCAAAACCGCACATGTAAGCGATGGTGGCTGCGGTCCACTTGGCGTTGTTCATCTCGCGCTTGATGGCGCCGATGGCAGCGAAGCAGGGAGCGCACAGCAGCTGGAAGATCATGAAGGAATAGGCGCAAATGGGACCAAAGTCAGCAGCTACCATCGTCCAGATAGGACTGGAGTCCTCGATCAGATCCACGTCGCCGCCGTAGTTGTAAAGCACACCGAAGGTGTTGATGACTTCTTCCTTGGCGATGAGGCCGGTGAAGGTAGCCACAGTGGCCTTCCAAGCCTTGTCACCGATCCAGCCCAGAGGATAGAAGATCCAAGCAATTGCATTACCGATTGCAGCCAGCAGGGAGTGATTGTTGTCCTCCACAGCCTGGAACACACCGTCCACGAAGCCGTAGCCCTGCAGGAACCACAGAACAATGGCGCTGAGCAGGATGATGGTACCGGCACGCTTGATGAAGGACCAGCCGCGCTCCCAAGTGGCACGCAGCACGTTGCCCATGGAAGGTGCGTGGTAAGCAGGCAGCTCCATAACAAAGGGAGCAGGCTCACCGGCGAAGGCCTTGAACTTCTTGAGGATGATACCGGAAATCACCACGGAGGCGATACCGATGAAGAAAGCAGAGGTTGCTACCAGAGGGGACTCACCAAACACAGCACCGGCAAACAGACCGATGATGGGCAGCTTAGCGCCGCAGGGGATAAAGCCGGTGGTCATAATGGTGATCTTACGGTCACGATCCTGCTCGATGGTACGGGAAGCCATGATACCGGGCACGCCGCAGCCGGTGGCTACCAGCATGGGGATAAAGGACTTACCGCTCAAGCCGAAGCGACGGAACAGACGGTCCATAATGAAGGCGATACGGGCCATGTAGCCCACGTCCTCCAGAATCGCCAGCAGGAAGAACAGCACCAGCATCTGGGGTACAAAGCCCAGCACTGCGCCGACACCGCCCACAATACCGTCCATGACGAGGCCGTGGATCCACGAACCTTCCGCCACGTGCAGGACACCCAACAGATTCTCAAAGAGGCCGGGAACCCACTCACCAAAGATGGTGTCATTGGCAAAGTCCGTACCGAAGGTGCCGATGGAGAAAATCCAAGGAGCCTCCGTCCAGGGGCCCATAGCAATGGCGTAGATACAGAACATAATTGCCACGAAGATGGGCAGAGCCAGAATACGATTGGTCACAATACGGTCAATCTTGTCGGAAACGGACAGGCTGCCCTTGGGAGCCTTTTTCTTAACGGCATGATGCACCGTGTTGCTGATGTAGGAATAGCGCTGGTTGGTGATGATGCTCTCGGAGTCGTCGTCCAGCTCCTTTTCGCAATCAGCGATATGCTCTTCCAGATGAGCTGCCAGCTCCTCGGGAAGCTTCAGATCCTGCAGCACCTTCTCATCGCGCTCGAAGATCTTGATCGCGTACCAACGCAGATACTGATTGTCAACCAGACCGGCGATGGACTCCTCGATGTGAGCAATGGCGTGCTCCACACTGCCGGTGAACACATGGGGCAGCTCGCCGCTCTTATTCTGTGCAGCGGCCATAGCGCGCTCAGCGGCGATCATACCGCCCTCGCCCTTCAATGCGCTCATCTCCACCACCTGGCAGTTGAGCGCTGCGCCCAGCTTCTCCAAATCAATGGTGTCGCCGTTCTTACGCACCAGATCGATCATGTTGATGGCTACCACCACAGGAAGACCCAGTTCCACCAGCTGGGTGGTCAGATACAGGTTACGCTCAATGTTGGTACCGTCTACGATATTCAAAATCGCATCGGGTTTCTCCTTGACCAGATAATCTCTGGCCACCACTTCCTCCAGCGTATAAGGGGACAGGGAGTAGATACCGGGCAGGTCCTGAATCACCACATCCTTGTGGCCCTTCAGCTTACCCTCTTTCTTTTCTACCGTAACGCCGGGCCAGTTGCCCACATATTGATTGGAACCGGTCAATGCGTTAAAAAGCGTGGTTTTACCGCAGTTAGGGTTACCGGCTAACGCAATTTTCATGCTATAAATTCTCCTCTCCAATGTTAGCTTTAGCTAACCAAATATTTCTATAAAAGCGGCTCACAACACCGCTATGGTGTGCAGCCGCTTTACTGCACCTCGATCATCTCAGCATCTGCCTTACGGACGCTCAGTTCGTAGCCGCGTACGTTCAGTTCCATAGGATCGCCCAGGGGAGCTACCTTGCGCACGAAGATTTCCACGCCCTTGGTGATACCCATATCCATAATGCGGCGCTTTACAGGGCCCTCACCGTGGAGCTTCAAGACCTGACAGGTCTCGCCCACTTTCACATCTTTCAGTGTTTTCATTGCCATTTCTCCTCCATTTCTATGCTGCGGGAGTAAGTCAGATCATGATCCGGTTGGCCATGGTTTTATCCAGCGCGACCCGGCTGTCCTTCACCTGTACGATCAGATTTCCGGCGATCTCATTAACCACCACGACCTCTGCGTCCACAACAAAGCCCATCTCCGCCAGATGCTGGCGGACTTCATCCTTGCCGGTAATCTTGCGGATGGTTCCCACCTCGCCTGCTTTTGCCATTGACAGCGGCATCATATCTTCTCCTTCCTGCGCAACAGTTAGAATGCACTAACTTTTTCTCTAAAAATAGAGGTTAGTACACACTAACCCTCATTTCGGATATAGTTTACCACGGCTAACTTTCTCTGTCAAGCCCCTTTTTCCGAAGACTTTCGGGGAAGAATTCTACTCCATAATGCGCTGAAAACGCATGAGCGATAACTTTAGGCAGGCACCTCAAAATGTCCATTGCTTTCCCACCAAATCCAGATTATACTACAATTATATTATGGGGTTTTATATTCCCGACACTAAGAAAGGACGGAAGTAAAATTATGGAGATCTTTCTTACCTTGGCCTATCTCTTTTTCATCGGCTCTGTGCTGGGCTGGGTACTGGAACTACTCTTTCGGAATCTCTGCCACCGCAGTCAGAAATGGATCAACCCCGGATTTTGTACCGGTCCTTATGTACCGCTGTATGGCTTCGGCCTGTGCATCCTTTACCTGCTGGCCTCTGTAGAGCATCACCTGCCCTTCCCCACGCCTTTTTGGCGCAGTGTCGCCGCCATTGTCATTATGGGTGTTGCCATGACGGCTCTGGAGTATGTTGCCGGTATTCTCTGCCTGCGCATCGCCAAGGTGCGGCTGTGGGACTACTCCGGACAGTGGGGCAATATACAAGGCATCATCTGTCCCCTCTTTTCTCTGGCTTGGGCAGTGTTGGGCGGTATTTATGATCTCTTTGTCCACCCCCATGTAGAGAACGCTATGGCTGCGATCTCCCATTCTCAGGGGTTCACTTTCCTCGTAGGTCTCTTCTTCGGCGTCTTTCTGGTCGACGTGGGCCACTCTGTCCAGCTGACAGCCAAGCTAAAGAAGTTCGCCGAAGAGAACGCCGTGATCCTCCGCTACGAAAGTATCAAGGCGCACATCCGCACAGCTCAGAGCAATCGCGCTCTGCGTTTCCACTTCTTCACCCCCTTCCGTTCTGCCCGTTCTTTGACCGAGCACCTCCGGGAGATGTATATCACACCCGGAAAGCCGGGGATATCTGTAAAGCCCTGGAAGCGGCACTAAAGATTCGCATGATAAAAACTGCGGCGTGCATCTTGCACGCCGCAGTTTTTGCTGTCAAACGTCAAATATATATCCTCGACAGGGGCACAACGAGCCGCACTTATAGGATCGGCCGCGCTGCCCTTATGCGTCATAGCGACGCAGTGCATCCTCGATGATATCCCAGAATCGCTCCACGTCGATGTCCACCGCCACCTGCGCCGTATGAGGCAGATGCAGATAGTCGAAGGAGTCGCAGTTGGTGCGTCCGTAGGACTGCTGGGCACGGATCTCGATTTGCACATTCATGTCTTGCAGCGTCAAAAGCTCCGGGTCGATGAGGGAAGCCACCGTCACAGGGTCATGCAGGGGGCCGCCGTCAAAGCCGAAAACCTCCTTTTCGGTACGGCAGAAATGTCCCATCAGCTCTGCAAAGAGTTTTCCGGCCCGATTTCCTACCGCACCCATTCGCTCCACAATATGGGGATAGCACAGTACCTTTCGTGTCACATCCAGACCCACCATGGTCACCGGCGCACCGCAGGTAAAGCAGACCTGTGCCGCCTCGCCGTCCGCCCAGATATTGAACTCCGCCGCCGGTGTCACGTTGCCGTAGCCCACCGAGCCGCCCATCAGCACAATACGGCGGATCTTTTGGGCGATCCGCGGCTCCATCCGCAGTGCCATGGCCAAATTCGTCATCGGCCCCGTGGTCACCACCACAATATCACCCTCCGATTCCATCAGCGTCCGCACCAGATAGTTGACGGCGTGCTCCGTCTCTGCCTTGCGCTGCAAGGGCGGAAACACCGGGCCGTCCAAGCCGCTCTCGCCGTGAATGTCATCGGCGATCTTCCGCTCACGCACCATGGGCAGAGGGCATCCGGCGTACACCGGCACATCCAACCCCAGATATTCCACCAGATGCAGGGCATTGCGCACCGTATTGTCAATGGTCTGGTTCCCCGCTACCACCGTCACGCCCAGCAGCTCCAGCTTGGGGCTGCTGCCCGCCACCATCAGCGCCACCGCATCGTCGTGACCGGGGTCGCAATCCAAGATCATTTTGATTTTTTCACTCATATCATGTCGCTTCCTTTGCTGTATCTTCCCCGTAAAACATACCACGCGGCACAGTCCAAGTCAATTCCCCTCTCCTGCCCGCCCGGTAAAAAAAGGGGCTGCTCTCCCGGCGGAAAGCAGCCCCCTCAGTTTTCCATTTTATACCTCGTAGCTGAGGATCATGCCGCCCTGCTCGGCATAGTAGCTGCACAGAGCCGTGCAAGTGCCAATGGCCACATTGGCCTCCGGGAACTCCCGGCGAATGATTTCCTTCAGATCTACCGCTGCCTGCAGGTTCAGGCAGTGATCCAGACGCACCTTGCCACCCTTGTAGCCGTTCTTCTTCATCTCGTCCCAGATGGTGGTCAGCGTCTTTTTCTGGCCGCGACATTTGTGCAGCGGCTCCAGTCTGCCTTCGGCGCTGGCCGTACCGACAATGCGGATCCCCAGCACGCCCACCAGCTTTGCCACCGTATGGCTGACACGGCCGTTGCGCGCCATGTTCTCCAGAGACTCACAGAAGAAGAGGAGCCGGGAGTGGTTTTCCATATAGTCGCGGATCTCCGTCTCGATCTCGTCAAAGCTCTTGCCCTCGTTGATCAAATCCCGCAGCTTTTCCATAATGAGCACCATCTCCGGGCCGACAGACAGCGTATCCAGCACACAGACTCTGGCACCCGGATGCTCCTCTTCATAGTCGGCCGCCGCCTGCTTGGCAGCGGTGCAGGAGCCGGAAAGGCCGCTGGTAATGGTAACGGCAAACACACCGTCGGCACCCTCAAAAGCCTCTTTCCACTCATATACATTGGGGCAGGAGGTGGTAGCAGGCTTCTTATCAGCCTTCAGTTCTTCCAGCATCTGAAATACATCCAACTCCGGCGCATCCACATATTCCTTGGTTTCGGTAATCACCTTCAACGGTGCACAGGCATAGGGGACACCCTCCAAGCGGAAGAGATTGGAGGAGGAGTCAGCTACGATTTTATAGTTCATTCCATGTTCCTTTCCATCAAAAACGGATCTATTCCAATAGGATGCACGTGCACCCGTAAAACATCAGCGGTTTTTCAATACCCGATTATCTGATATTTTAAAGCATAAAGTCCAGACTGTCAAGCAATTTACTTCTTTATCCTATCCCTCAATCTTGAACTTTTTGTAAATCTGCGTTATACTGACTAAAATTGGAGGTATGTATATGGAACGCAAACCGTGCTGCGCCGATACCATCCGCAGCCTACATCTGCCCCGCTATGGGCAGCTGCCGGATGCAGGACTGTTTTTAGAACAGGCCAGCGCCTATATCGACCAGTGCCTCGGCGAACTGCCGGGTCTGCGGCTCACCGGCTCGATGATCAGCAACTATGTGAAAAAAGGACTTCTGACCAGTCCTGTCCGCAAGCAATACAACCGCGAGCAAATCGCTCAGCTCATTTTTATCACCCTGGCAAAAACAGTGCTCTCCATTGAGGAGATCCAGCTGGTACTGCAGGTACAGCAGCGCACCTATCCCATGCAGCGCGCCTACAACTACTTCTGCCGGGAACTGGAGCAATCGCTCCAGTACGTATTCGGCTGCACTCCCCTGCCTCCCGCGCCCCCCTCGGAGCAAACCACGGAAGTGCTGGTACTGCGCAGCATTATTTTGACGGTAGCGCACCGGCTCTATCTCACCGCCCGTTTTGCCCAGTATAACACCGCGGAAGATTCTATACAGTCTTCCCGTGAAAAGGAGAATCTATGATCAAAATACTGTTTGTCTGCCTTGGCAATATCTGCCGCAGCCCTATGGCTGAGTTCGTCATGCGCGACCTCGTTGCCAAAGCAGGGCTGTCCCACGCCATTACCGTGGCCTCCGCCGCCACCAGCAATGAAGAACGCGGCAACCCGGTCTATCCCCCGGTGCGCAAGCTCCTGCGAAGCCACGGCATCGCCTGTGACGGTCACGCCGCACGGCAGCTGCAGCGGCAGGATTACGCGGATTTCGACCTGCTCATTGGCATGGAGACTCGAAATCTGCAGAATATGCAGCGCATCTGCAGCGGCGATCCCGACGGCAAGATGCACCGTCTGCTGGATTTCACCCAGCGCCCCGGCGATGTGGCCGATCCCTACTACACGCTGGACTACGAGTCCACATGGCGGGATGTCAACGAGGGCTGTGAGGCACTTCTTCAGCAACTCCGCGCCCAATACAACCTATAAGAGACAAGACCGGGGAGCGCCGCGCAAAGCGGTTCTCCCCGGTCTTTTTCTCACTTGATAAACTCTTTATTCTTTTCATAGGCGGCAAGGACAGCTTCCATCATGCAGCTCTCCAGCCCGCCTTTTTTCAGCGCACGCACACCCTGAATGGTGGTGCCGCCGGGGGAGCAAACATTGTCCTTCAGCTGGCCGGGATGCAGCCCGGTCTGGCGCAAAAGCTCTGCCGTTCCCGCCATGGTCTCCACGGCATAGGTCAAAGCCTTATCCCGCGGCAAGCCGCAGGCAACACCGCCGTCTGCCAGTGCTTCGGCCACCAGACAGAGGAATGCAGGGCCGCAGCCCGCCACCACGCTGCCGGCATCGATCAGATGCTCCGGCACACGGTCAAAGGCACCGGCGCCGCTCATCAGCTCCAGAAACTCCGCCAGATCTGCCTGCTGTACCCGGTCATTGGCCTCATAGAGCGTCATGCCTCTGCCAACAGAGGAGGGCGTGTTGGGCATAATGCGAATCACAGGATAGTCACTGCCCACCAGATGGGCGATATGCTCAATGGTCAGACCCGCTGCCATCGACACCAGAACCGCATCCTTGCGCTTTTTCAGCAGCCCTTTCACATCCTTGACCACCTCGTCCATATACTGCGGTTTCACGCCCAGCATAATGAACTTCGCCTCTTTTGCGATTGTCTCGTTGGTAGATGCCGTCACACCGTGTTCCTGCGCAAATTTCTGCGCACGCTCTGCATGGAGCGCAGACACCAGGATCTCGTTTCCGGCCACCTTTTTGGAAGCTGCCGTCGCCAGCGCTCCACCCATATTACCAACACCGATAAAGCCAAACTTCGCCATATCCGTTCCTCCTGATTTTTCTTTTTATCATACCAAGTTCTCTTTGAAAATGCAATCTGCCTGTTTCGTTAAAAAACGCCGGAGACAGCCGCTTGATGCGATGCCCCGGCGTTCCTATTTACTTACTCTCCATGCGGCAGGAGAACATGGTCTCCCCGCTCTCACTGACGCCCTGCGCCAGAATACAGTCCTCCCGGCGCTCCACCTGCACCTTTACCGGCGCGCCCAGCAGAAGTTCCCGATGATAGTCCATCTGGAATTCCGTGACCTGCCGTGTCCCGTCGGGATGCAGGGCATCCATCACGAAATCGGCGTAGCGGATATTGTTCACATGGCCGTTGAGGTCCAGATGCGTGAAGGCAGGACACACCACATAGCCTTCCTCTTCAGAAGTGAACCGGGGCACTCTGCTCATACGGCCGGGGAACAGCGTTTCCGTGCAGAACTCTCCCTCCGGATAGAAGTTCTCCGCCGGCAGCACACGGCGCTTCTCGCTGTGGGCAATAACCCACTCGGAGGTGCCAATCACAATCTGCCGTCCGTCTTCGCCATAGATCACATACTCACGCCGATAGTTGACACGGCTGGGCGGCAGGGGCCAAGTCCGCACCGTCACTGTCTCGCTGCGATGCACCTCACCCACCACCTGATATTTAACTCTGGTGATGACCCAGATCTTCTTCTCTTTGATGAGGTCAAAAAAGCCTACCCCCATCTCCTCAGCGTGGCGTCCCGCCACTTCCTGAAAGAGATCCAGCACAGAGGATGGCCGCAGATGGTTGTATCGGTCAAAGTCCGAGCCCCGCAGAGCGAAGTTCCTTTCAAATTGCAGCATTCGTTTCTTCCCCTTTCTCCGCTTCACGTTGCAAAAGCCGCCGGTAGCTGGCATCCATACCGATGGCTCCCAGCGGCGCTGTGATCAAAATAGAGAGCACCGCCACCGACAGCACTATCTGTCCGCAGGGCAGTCCCAGTGACAGCGGCACCGAGCCGATGGCCGCCTGCACCGTTGCTTTGGGCAGGTAAGCGATCACACAGTAGAGCCGCTCTTTTATATTCAAATCTGTTCCCAGCGTGCATAATACCACACCTACGGAACGGAAAACAAGACCAATCAAGATCATTGCCACGGCGCCTAAGCCAGCCTGCAGCGTGTAGCGAATATCTACCGCCGCGCCCACCAGCACAAAGAGGAGCACCTCCGCCGCCAGCCACAGCTTACCGTACTTCTCTTGTAAACGGCGGCGCACCTCCGGTACGCTGCGCATTGCCAGCACCATGGCCATGCTCATCACGCCCAGCAGTCCCGACACCGCCACGATACCCTCCAGCCAGTCCTCCACGGCCAGCAGCACAAAGGAAACTCCCAGCACAACGATGGTTTTCATGCTGTTGCGTATGAGATGATGGTGGGCGTAGCTTGTCTCAAAGAGCCATGCGAGGAACCAGCCGCTCAAAGCGCCCAGTACAATCCCCAGCACAATGGATATGGGAATGTCCGCAAAGTCCAGTAGATGGAGCTCCCCACCCTGTGCCATCCCCACAAAAGCGGTGAAGAGCACAATGACGAACACATCGTCCAGCGAAGCCCCCGCCAGAATCAGCTGCGGGATCCGCCGCTGCGTGCCGTAGCCCTCCTCCATCAGCTGCACCATTCGTGGCACCACCACTGCCGGTGACACGGCACCCAGCACCGCGCCCATAACAGCGGCCTCGATGTGATTGATGCCCAGCACGATAGGTGCCAGCAGTACAAAGGCCAAAATCTCAAAAACAGCAGGCAGGAAGGACATCAGCACTGCCGGACGTCCCACTTTTTTAAGATCGCTCAGATCCAGCGACAATCCCGCCTTAATGAGGATCATCACCAGTGCCATCTGCCGCAGCTCGGCGGAGATGCCCAGGATCTTCGGATCTAAAAAATCCAGCACATACGGCCCCAGCACAATGCCGGTCAACAGCATACCGATGATCCGCGGCAGACGGATGCGCTGACAGATAGCGGCCAAACTCAGGCCCACAAGAAAAATCAAAGCAAGGGATGTTAACATACATTTCTCCTTCCGCAGGTGCAAAAAAAGCCGATGCTCCCTGCGATAAAATCACAGAAGTCATCAGCTTACACGCAAGCGGTTTAGGTTTCCCTTGGGAGAACTTCATTCCCAACAGTGCTATTTTATGCGCAGAACTAAGAAAAGTCAAGTTTCTTTTCCCCATATTGCCGGCAAAAATCACCATCACTCGCACCACAGCGCTTTTTCCTTTTGCCGGGTATACGAAAGCGGCAAAGTGTGGTATCCTTGGAAGTGGATACACATTTCCTAAAAATGGAGGAATTTTCAACATGCAAAACACAAAAACCTTACAGCGTAATGAAATCCCGGAGGAATATACGTGGGATCTTCGGGATCTTTTCCCCACGGATGCCGCCTGGGAACAGGAAAATGAATCCCTCAAGGCCGATGTCGCCCGCTTCGCCCCTTATCAGGGAAAGCTGGGACAAGATGCCCGGACACTCCTTAACTACTTCCGTCTGGAGGATGAGATCGGCGTGCGGCTGGAAAAGCTCTACGGCTACGCCAACTGCAAAAGCGATCAGGACACCGCCGACAGCTTCTATCAGGATATGAAGGGCAAGGCGCTGGCCACCTGCGTGGCCTTCTCCGGCGCTTCTGCCTTCTCTGCCGCGGAGATCATGGCCATTCCCGACGAGACGCTGGAACGCTTTTACCACGACGAGCCCCAGTTGGAGGAGTATCGCCGCAGCCTCTATCAGATCCGCCGTCGGCGCGAACACATCCTCTCCCCCGCCGAGGAAAAGCTGTTGGCTGCCGCCGGTGAGATGGCCGATTCCCCCGACAGCATCTCCGGCATCTTCCACAACGCCGACATGAAGTACCCCTCCGTCAAGGACGGCAACGGGGTGGAGCACCCGCTGACCGACGCCGGCTATACCCTGCTGCTCCAGAGCAAGGATCGTGTGCTGCGCCGCAATGCTTTTGAAACGTATTACAGCGCTCTGGGACAGTTCCGCAATACCAACGCCGCCCTGCTGGATGCTCAGTTCCGCCAGCTGCGCTTCTTTGCCGAGGCACGAAAATATGACAGCACTCTCAGCGCCGCCCTGCACCGCACGGAGGTGCCCACAGAGGTCTATACCAACCTCATCGAAGCCGTCCACGCCAATCTGGATAAGATGTACGACTATGTGGCACTGCGCAAGGAGCGTCTTGGCGTAGACGAGCTCCATATGTATGATATCTACACCCCCATTGTCTCCGACGCCGATGAGAAGATCGACTTCAACGAGGCCAAGGAGACAGTGCTGGAGGCCCTCTCCGTACTGGGTAAGGACTACACCGATCTTTTGAAGGAGGGCTTTTCCCACCGCTGGATCGACGTCTACTCCAACGTGGGCAAGCGCAGCGGCGCCTACTCCTCCGGCAGCTCCCGTCCCCACCCCTATGTGCTGCTGAACCAGAAAGACACACTGGACAGTATGTTCACGCTGGCCCACGAGATGGGTCACGCCCTCCACAGCTATCACAGCTGCAAATATCAGCCCGTCAGCACCTCTGACTATGTGATCTTCGTGGCAGAGGTGGCCTCCACCTGCAACGAAGTCCTGCTGATGCGCCACCTGCTCAAAAAGACCACCGATCCCAAGAAGCGCGCCTATCTTCTCAACTACTTCCTGGATCAGTTCCGCACCACCGTCTACCGCCAGACCATGTTTGCAGAGTTTGAGCTGGAGATGGGACGGATGTCCGAGGCGGGCATGACACTGACCGCCGACGCACTCAGTGAGAAGTATCTGGCCCTCAACAAGCTCTACTATGGCCCAGACATGGTCTCCGATCCCCAGATCGCACTGGAATGGGCCCGCATCCCCCACTTCTATTACAATTACTATGTGTTCCAGTACGCCACCGGCTTTTCTGCCGCTGTCGCCATCGCCAACCGCATCCTCACTCTGGGTGACGAGGCCGTCCGGGACTACAAGAAATTCCTCTCCGGCGGCAGCAGCACCGACCCCATCTCCCTTTTGAAGCTGGCCGGTGTGGACATGAGCAGCCCCGAGCCTGTCAACTCGGCGCTGCAGCTCTTCGGCGAGCTGATCGACGAACTGCGCAGCCTGCAATAAGAACGCACCAACAAAAGTCAAAAACGGTGACGGAGAATTCTCCGCCACCGTTTTTTCTTTATACCAGTTCTTTTTCCAAACAGCTCAAAAGCCGTTCCAATGTCGCCAAAAATGTCTCCCGCTCCTCTGTCGGCAGGTGCATGAGAGCCGCACTCTCCGCCCGCAGCAATCGCCGGATATGCTTCTCACAAAAGCACTCGCCCTCCTCCGTGAGGGTAATATCCTTTTGCTTGCGGGAACCCTCGGCATAGGTAAGCCGCAGCAGCCCCATCTTTTCCAAAGACGCCACCGACGCATTGACCGTCTGCTTGGAATAGCACCAGTTTTCGCAAAACGAGTTCTGGCAAAGGGGCGCATCTGCTTCACAAAGAGCGTAGAGCACCCAGAACTGGGTATCGGTCAGCCCCGCCCGTTTCGCGCACTGGTGGTAGATTTCCTCCTGCTTTTTGACCAGTCTGTTGACTCTTGAAAGCTCTGCATTCATCCCTATTCCTCCTTAGAGAACCGTCAGGATCTCCTCCGCCGTCTTGCGCTTAAAGTGCGTGGGGTTCGGCTGGTCATCCTCTGCAGGATAGCCGATGGGGAAAATAGCAATCAGCTCATGGCCTGCCATTTCCGGGAACATTTCCTTGAGGAGGGCTGCATCAAAATCCCCCACCCAAGTGGTACCAAGACCCAGCTCGCAGATCTCCATCATGGCATGGGTCGCTGCAATGGCGGCATCCACGTCGGCAAAATTTCTGCCGTCATAACCACGCACCCAGCCGTCCTCCTTGCGGTAGCCAACCACCAGGAACGTCTTTGCGCCATAGGTGTAACGGCTCGTCTTAACCAGCTTTTCCCGTGCCTCCGGGGTATCCACCAGGAAGATCTGGAAGGGCTGCTTGTTCACTGCGGTAGGTGCCGCATTGGCCGCAGCCACAATCTGGTCGATCAGCTCTCTTTCGACCTTCCGATCAGAAAACTTTCTGCAGGAATAGCGCTTTTGCGCCAGCTCATAAAAATTCATATTGTGTTTCCTTTCCTGTCTATTTTTACTCTTTGGTGACAGAAGCAAATTTTGCATCCACCAATTTCTCCAGTGACCTCGGATCGATCTCCACCTGCATTCCGATCTTGCCGCCGGAAACGTAGATGGTCTCCCACTCCAAGGCGCTCTCATCCACCACCGTGGGGAACACCTTCTTCATGCCCACCGGCGAGCAGCCGCCGTGGACATAGCCGGTGAGTCCCAGCAGATCCTTCTGCTTGAGCATCTCGATTTTCTTGGCCCCCACAAGGGCAGCCCCCTTCTTGAGATCCAGCTCATGGTCTCCGGGCAGGCAGAATACATAATAGCCCCGGTTGTTGTCCGTGGTCACCAGCGTTTTGAAGAGCCGATTGGCAGGCTGTCCGAAGTAGGCAGCAACATCCACCGCCGCCACCGGCCCGTTGAGAGGATATTCCCGGATGGTGTAGGCCACCTTTTCCCGGTCCAATATCCGCATCGCATTTGTCTTTGAAGCCATAGGAAAACCTCCTTATATTGATTGCAATCGTTGACTTTATTATAGTCCTAAATTGGACTATGCCAGTATAGTCCCAAATCAGACCATTGTCAATACCTATTTTTGCGCACACCGGCACATACTAAAAAGCCCCTTGCTTTTCAAAAAAGGATTGTGCGCCGCCCTCTTCGGGCGGCCACTTGCGATCCTTTTCCTGTAGTCATCTATTTCTCTGATGAAAATTTTTTAAAGTGGCATACAAAAAACCGGCTTCGATGTTTTCATCGAAACCGGTTTTTATTTTACGGAAACTTACGCCTCCGCCGGATTCTGCGGAGCACGCAGCTGCGGGAAGTTTTTCGTCTCCGGCAGCGAACTCATACTGCGCAGGCTAATCGCCAGCGTAGATATATTGTGCAGTGCAGCAGAGGTAGCAGGCGGCAGCACGCCCAGAAGTCCCAGCGCAATCAATCCGCCGTTGAAGCCGATGATAAAGCGGTAATTGGAGTCGATGCGCCGCATCAGTCCCTGTGCAATCAGGCGTAGCTCCACCAACTCCCACAGATCGTCCGCAGCAATAGTAATATCGGAGATCTCCCGTGCCAAAGCAGCACCATCGCTGATGGATACACCCACATCAGCCTCCGACAGAGCCGGGGAGTCATTGATTCCGTCACCCACCATGATTACCGTGTGTCCCTCAGCGCGCAGTGCGGAAATGTAGCCCGCCTTATCGGAGGGAAGCACCTCGGCACGGAAATCATCCACGCCTAACTGTTCGGCAATGGCCTGCGCCGTGCGATAGCTGTCGCCGGTGAGCATTACGCGCTTCTCCACGCCCAGACCTTTCAGCGCCTGCAGTACAGCTACAGCCTCCCGGCGCAGCGGATCGGCAATGCAGATCACGGCGATCAGCTTGCCGCCAGCCGCCATGTAAAGATGCGAATACTCACTGGGAAGCTCATCAAATTTTTGCTGATACTCTGGGCAAACAACACACTGCTCATCCTCAAAGATAAAGTGGGCGCTGCCAATCAGCACACGCACACCGTTCACCGTGCTGGCAATTCCGTGGGCCACCAGATATTCCACCTTGGTGTGGAATTCCTGATGATCGATCCCCTGCCGTACAGCCTCTTCCACAACGGCATTGGCCAGGGAGTGTGGGAAATGCTCCTCCAAACAGGCCGCCAGCCGCAGGATCTCTCGCTCATTCTGATCACAGAACGGAATCACTCTGGCAACACGGGGGCAGGCATGGGTCAACGTACCGGTCTTATCAAAAACAATGGTATCGGCCTGTGCCACAGCCTCCAAAAATTTGCCGCCCTTGACAGTGATGTGCCGCTTGCCGGATTCACGCATGGCGGAGAGCACCGCCAGCGGCATGGCCAGCTTCAAGGCACAGGAAAAGTCTACCATCAGCACGGACAGGGCGCGGGTAATATTGCCCGTAAAGCACAGCCCCAACAGGCTGGCCCCCAGCGTATACGGCACCAGCTTATCCGCCAGATTGGACGCATTTGCCTCGGCAGCAGACTTCAGCTGCTGCGAATCCTCGATCATGGACACGATCTGGTCGTAGCGGCTTTGGCCGCTGACCTGTGTGACCTCTACAACACACTCGCCCTCTTCCACGATCGTACCGGCATAAACGGTGCTGCCGGGGCGGCGTGCCACGGGGATCGACTCGCCGGTAAGGGAAGCCTGATTGACCATGACCTCGCCCTCTGCCACGGTGCCGTCCATAGGAATGGTACTGCCCACCCGAACCACCACATGGTCGCCGGGCATCACCTGAGAGATCGGCACCAGTACCTCGCCGCTCTCCGTGCGCACCCAAACGCGATCCACGTTGAGAGACATACACCGCGCCAAATCATCCACAGAGCGCTTGTGGGTCCACTCCTCCAGCAGTTCGCCGATTTCCAGCAGGAACATAACCATACCGGCCGTATCGAAATCTCTCCGGCAGGCAGAAATACCCACGGACAGCGCATCCAGCAGCTCCACCTTCATCTGGCGATGAAGCAGGCACTGTACCCCCCGGCGCAGGAAGGGAATCATGTGCCAGCACACCCGCAAGGTACAAATGGGTGCCGGCATGAAAAGGCTGAAGAAGAGTTTCTTCCCCACCAGCATAGTCAGCTTTTCCTCATATTCCCGGTTCAAAAGGCGGGAACTGTGGTCGGGCAGTACCGTGCTCTTCTCGGCACGCTCCCAGGAGAAAGCCGCGATGGAGCGGATCACCTCGTCGCGGGTGCCGCGATAAGTCATAATGACGCAGCGGGTACGCTCATGCACCTTGACCTCCATCGCCCAAGGCTGCTGCTGCAGCCACTGTTCCAGAAGATCTGCCTGTTCTAAAGACATCTGCTTCATCGGCAGCGAAACACGCATACGCCCTTTGCTTTCATGTAAAATTTTAGCCTTCATTTATCTTACCCTCACGAAAAACGGGAGCCGTAAGCACGGCTCCCGCGAGAATTTAAGCTAAGCCGTCTGTCTCACTCAGCCTCATCCTGAATGTCAGCCTTGGCCTGTTCCGCAGCCATCTTAGCGGCGCGCGTCTCGTTCAGTTCCTTGGCCTCCGCCAGAATGTCAGCAGCGTTCTCCTGCACAGAGGTAACCGTTTCCATCACGCAGTCCTTGGCACGCAGGCCAGCTGCTGTAGCATATACATAGGCCTTCTTTGCCTCACGAGAAGCGAGAATCTTCAAACCCACGGAACCAAACAGGGTACCGCCAACAAACAGTGCCGCCTTAGAATAATTGTTCATATTGGATACTTCCTTTCTTCATTTCTTCATTTACTTACGCTTGTAACCTGTGATCATGACCATTACCATGCAGATAACAGCCCCCCATGCCCAAAACTTATGCGCTTTCATAATCGATCCTCCATGTTACAAATGAAATTTTCCCTTTGCTTGAATCTTTATTATAGAGAAAACAAAAGACCAATTCTCATGGAATTGGTCAAATGATTCTGGTATCAGACATTTTTCTATAGTTACTGGGCGACATACCATAAACTCTTTTGAAAACCACATTAAACTGGCTCACGCTCTCATAGCCCACACTTTGCGCAATCTGCAGCACTGTCATCTTCGAAAACTGCAGCAGCGCCGCAGCCTTCTGCACCCGGCGATGCAGCAGCCAGCTGTGGATCGGTTGTCCGTACATCTCCCGGAAACGGTTTTTCAAGGCTGTGGGCGATAGATGGAACTGTCGGCTCAGCTCGGAAATCGTCAGTTTTTCATCCATGTGCTCTTCCATATAGACGCAAACACGATGGATATTGTTGGCGGAATAGGCTTGCTCCGGTAGGTACACAGAGGTATTCTCCAGCAGGGCCGGATGGGTGTGCAGCAGATAGATCAGCTCCGCAATCTTAAATACGCAGTAATGTCCCTGCTCCTGACAGGGAAGACTGCACAGCGCAGAAAAAGCAGCCCGGCTCCAGTTGCAGTCCGGAATATGTATGCAGCCGTCATGCGCCCTGAGCATGTGCGCTGTCCACCCATCGCACAGATCCCCGTGCCCCAGGACACGGTAAATGGTTTCAAAGGTGGCTCGCGCCTCCGCAGGATCAATGGCAATACAGTATCCTGTCAAGGCTTCACGCACCACCATGGTCCGTACATCCGATGTGTCCGACGTAAACAGGATCTCCTGCGTGCCGATTTCCATCACCGGATCGTCTTTACGCTCCAGTGCCAAGGAACCACTTAGGCAGAAAAAAAGCTCATACCCGGACTGTTCCGCCCGACCGGATTCCACAGGGTACAACCCCGGTGTCAGCTGACCGGCGGTAATCTTGCACATCTGAACACCGTCTGCCACCAAACGCCAGCAGCCTTCTTCCAGATAATCCATCAGCACAAGGTTTCCCTCCCTTCCCTGCGGTTCCCTTATTGGCAGCAATAGTTAGTGCACGCTAACCACAAAGTAGCATAGCATAGAACCCTTCGATTTGCAAGGAGAACTTTTCCGCAGCACCTTCCCTCTCGTGCCGATTCGATTCACTGCAGCACATATCCTTTCGCTGTCACGCAAAGATTCCGCAAAAACGCAGTATTTGAAAGAAATCCTGCATATATTTGACTCCACTTTGGGCAAACTACACAAAACGCGGCAAGTCCCATCCCACGCGGCTTCATGGCGTCTATCCGCACTTTTTCAAGGACTTTTTCAGCATAAATGGCTTCTTTTTTTCTCTATGCAATCAAATAAAATCATTTGACAGTAAATGATCCGTCAGTATATAATGCACTCATTGCCGCATTTTTGATGAATTTTATCAGTTTTTGTCAGAATGCAGGATTACTTTCAAAGAAACAGGAGGTTTTTTAATGGATTGGAATGCAGGATTCTTATCTCTAGTACCACCAATTCTCGCCATCGCGTGCGCGCTTATTACGAAGGAGGTCGTCTTCTCCTTAATTCTGGGCGTACTTTCCGGAACCATTATCTATGCTAATCTGCAGGGTCTGGGCTTTCTGGCAGTTTTCGATCATACGGTATCCCTTATCGGTGATAAAATCGCGGATAACGTGTACATTATCCTGTTCTTGTGCCTGCTGGGCATTCTGGTTACGCTGGTAGCCAAGGCCGGCGGCTCAAAGGCATACGGCGATTGGGCCGGCAAAAAGCTGAAGGGCAAGAGAAGTGCTTCCCTTGCCACCTCCGCCCTCGACCTTGTGTTTTTCATCGACGACTACTTCAACTGCCTGACCGTTGGTACCGTCATGCGTCCCGTCACAGACAAGTTCAAGATCTCCAGAGAAAAGCTGGCCTATATGATCGATGCAACCGCTGCACCTATCTGCATCATTGCCCCGATTTCCACTTGGGCCGCCTCTGTCATCTCCAATCTGCCGGCAAACGCCGGTAACGGCATGAGCGTCTTTATCTCCGCCATTCCGTTGAACCTCTATGCTATTTTGACTCTGATCATGGTCATCAGCATGGGTGCAAGACGCGATGCTGACTTCGGCCCCATGGCCAAGGCGCAGGTGGCTGCCGAGCGCGGCATCATCAACGGCACGGACGGCGCCGAGGCAGAAGAGGAAATGAAGAAGCACACCAAGGCCGACGCCAAGGGTAAGGTGGTCGATCTTGTCCTGCCGATTCTGGTTCTTGTTGTCTCCGCAGTGATTTCCATGCTGTATTTCGGCGGTCTGTTCTCCGGCGAAGCACACAGCCTGTTTGAGGCTTTCGGAAACACCAACTCCGCAAAGGCCCTGTCTATGGGCGGTTTCTTTGCTCTGCTGTTCACCTTTATTTTCTATATCTCCAGACGTGTGCTCACGTTCAAGGAGTTCTTTGGCTGCATCAACGAGGGCGTTGCATCCATGATCCCCGCCTGTGTGATCCTTGCTATGGCGTGGGCCATCGGCGGCGTGTGCCGTGATCTGCTGAACACCGGCGGCTATGTCTCCTACGTTGTGGAAACGCTGGGCATCCCCGTGCAGCTCCTCGCCCCCATCATTTTCGTCTTCGGCTGCGGCCTTTCCTTTGCCACTGGTACTGCCTGGGGTACGTTCAGTATTCTGATCCCCATTGTCACCGACCTGTGCATCAAGTCTGCACCTGAGCTGCTGATCACCTGCCTAGCCGCCACCTTGGCCGGTTCTGTGTTTGGTGACCACTGCTCCCCCATCTCCGACACCACTATTCTTGCCTCTACCGGTGCCGCCTGCAACCACATCGAACACGTCAGGACGCAGGTGCCTTATGCACTTACTGTGGCCGTGTGCTGCTTCATCGGCTATTTCGTTGCCGGCTTTACCGGCGGAAATGTCATCGCAACGCTGGCCGTCTCCATCGGCGTGCTCGTTGTTGCTCTGATCGTTCTGCCCAAGTTCTTCGGCATGGAGAAGGTCAGAAAGCAGGAAACTGCCGGAAAGTAACCGATTTTAATTCTTGCGGTTCTTCGCCTCGCAAGGCAAAAGGGCGCATCAACTGCATCAAAAGAGCGCAGAACAGCTCGTTCTGCGCTCTTTTTCTTTGTTTTCCGGTGCCATAAGGCTCTCGGCATATGTATCTTAGGAGGATCGTCCGCGGAGGATCTCCCCCAGCTGCACCAGCAAATCGCCGGAGCCATTGAGATTGATGTTCCCCACGTTGTCGCAGATGCGCTCAATGTACTCCAGCTCCTTGAGCCGGTAGAGCGTCTCGTTCTCCTCCATCAGCTTCGCTGTGTTCAGCAAAGAACGGGTGGAGGCTACCTCCTCGCGGCGGGTGATTACATTGGCCTGCGCCCGTTTTTCCGCCACCAGCACGGTATTCATGATATCTCGAATCTCGCCGGGGAGAATGATGTCCTTCACCCCGCCATCCACGATCGCCACGAAGAGCGCCGCCGCTTTTTCGCGCAGCTGCTCCGTGACAAACTGTGAGATCTCCGCCTTGTTCTCTAAAATCTCATCCAGCTTATACCGCCCCACATACTCCCGCAGCACCAGCTGGGCTGCCACATGGAGCTGCTCGATGTAATTGTCGATCTCCGTCAGCACCTTGACGCAGTCGGTAATCCGGTAGTTGATATAGAAGTTAATGCGCAAAGACACCTTATCCCGGGTCAGGATCTCCTGTCCCCGGATATCCATCTGTGTCAAGTGCATATCCACACAGCGCACATCTACCTGCTTCTCCGTCTTCCAGAAGTAGTAGGTGCCGCAATCCAGCACTTTCGCAAATTTCTGGTCAATAAAGAGACAGCCCTTCTGATGCTCCCCCACCTCAAAACGGGTATAGAACCACGGTTCCAGCGTCTCGAAGATGTACAAAGGCACCTCCCCGCCCACCACGGGGTCTGCCGTATCCACCATGCGGAACTCGTGGCTATGCTGCGCCGTCCAGAAGGCGTACTTCCCTTTACGCAGCACCTCCGCAAATTTACCGTCCACGAAGTGGAGCGCCAGCTGCTGGTCGCCCACCTCTGCCACCACCGTCTCCTTGGCAATCTCCGGATGGCAGAGCAGGGTGTTCAGTGAACAGGACGCAGATGCAATCGGCTGATCCAGCGCCAGCACCTCAATGCGCCGATCTCCGAACGTGCGGTATTTGCCGGGCCGCAGCAGCTTTACGAATTTCCCGTTGCAGAAATAGAGACCTCGCTGCAGCTCGTTGATCATCACTTTCTTCATATGAAAATCCTCCTCAAAGGTAAAATGTTCGGGTGCTCTCCCCCATACCGTACGGCGGCCGGAGACTTGAGTGCCCCATGGCACAGGCGGAAAGCGCTGCTTCTGGCCTGTGTTCTGCGGGCACGGTATCCATCCCCGGGCAGGGCCGATGCGGTATTTTCTTTCGCTGGAAATGCCGGCGGCGCTTCCAACGACATGGCGGGGGAGAGCGGATTTGTTTCGTTTTCATTATTGGCGCCCTTTCGGGCGCAATATTTCTGTTTTAGCGTTCAAAAAGCAAACCTTAGCTTTCTGACCAGAACACCAATGACCGGCATACGCTGCGTAACCTCCTCGCGCACCGCCGTGGTATAACCCACAAGCCTCGGGTCATTTCGTAAGGTTATCCTATCAGATTTTCTTCTCTGTATCATGGAAAAAAAGTTGCGAACTCTCCCATTTCTCCCCATAACATCAAAAAAGAAGCTCCTTGATGGAGCTTCTTTTTATGTTTTTATGGCATACAGCTGCTGCTTTTGTAGCCGTTGGCGCATCTTTTCAATAAAATCCTCCGGCTCGGTCACCTGTACCACCGGCCCAAAGGACAGCATCCGGATCAGCATTTCCGTCTCATCGTCCCGGTCATAGCGCACTGTCACCTCGTATTCCCCATCGTCCAGTCTGACCGTCTCCTTTTCCAGATGGGAAAAGTGCAGCAGCACCCGGTCGAGGGCGTTTCGCTCATCCCGCAGCCGGAACGTGATCGAACGGAGGCGGGGATTGGGGGCGTGGTAAAATCCCCGATCCACCGTTTCCAGCAGTTCACACCGCTTGATCCGCGCCATGTTGAAGATATGGCCCGCCCGCTTTCCCTTGACCAGCACCCGGAACTTATCGTCTTTTTCCGAATACTCCATTTGGTTGGGTACGCCGCAGGCCACCCGCCGCCGACCATGGGAATCCCGGTAGATAAACCGCACCTTCCGATGCTGCCGGATGGCTTGCAGTGTCGTGCGGAAGTTTTGCACATACACGGCATCATCATAGGGATCTCCGTCGTTGTAACGGTCGAAATACACCACGTCCTCCCAGCGAAAGAGGGGCTCCACATCCGCAAGTCCTGCCGCATCGGGCGCAAAGAGCGCAATGCGCGGGTCTTGCAGCAACGTCTTGAGCCACCGCTTTTCCAGCGTCGTCAATGGCATGGACGGCGCATGGTGCAGCGGCGTGGTCAGATCCTCCCGCAAAAGCGGCCAGTTTTCCCGCAGTGCGGCGGGAATCGTCAGCACGCTCTCTGCAAAGGCCTTCTCCTGCACGATCTCACGGAGCCGTTCCCCGGTGAGCCGATGCGCCACCGCCTCGCCCAGCACCTCCGCTACCACGCGGAAGTAGCTGCCGTAGACCTCACTGAACACCATCCCTCTCACCTCCGTACATCGCCGTCATCTGCTCCAGATCCTTATAAAATGTCTGCACCACCGCCGGATTGCTGCACTTGAGCGACACGATCCGCCCGATAAACGTCCGCAGCCACGGCAGCATTTCAGATGCATCGAACACATCCGCCGTAAAACGATAGGTGTGCTCATCCAGCCGCTCCACGGTTCCGTGGCGCTTTTCTCGCTCCAGACGGCGGACAATAAACGCCTCGTCCTCCTCCACACGGACGGTCATCTCCAGATGCTCCGTGGCACGGCTGCCGTTCGCCGAAACGCCCCAGAAATGCCCTGCGTTCTCCCGATACCATTCCTCATAGTCTGGGTAAGACGCATCCTCCCCGCCCGTCTCTGTTTCCACGATCCTGTCCACACGGCAAAACGCAAAGCTGCAGCTGCTGTACTCATAGAAGAGCAGATACTGCCGCCCGGTCTGGGAGCTGACATAGAGCTTCAGCGGATATACCCAGCGCTCTCGGGTCTTAGAGGAGTTTCTCCTTTTCACCGTCAGTTTCACACGGAGATGCTGCCCCATGGCACACAGCAGTTCCTCCAGAATCTGACTGTCCATGGCATGGAGAATATAGTGGTGCTTGAAGCCGAAGGGCTGATCGGGGTTCCCCAGCCGATCCAGCAGAAAAGAACCAATAACACCCAACGGCGCCGCCTCTGCATAGAACGAAACTGCATCCGTCCAAGCGTCCAGACGCACCTGTTCCTTCGGGCGCTGGTAACAGGTCTCCCGCCCCCGTTTTCCGCTTTTAAGGAGACCTATAGCCTCGTACTCCTTTAACTTTTTACGGACGGTAGACATATCAACGCTGAACGTACTGTCGAACTGGGAGAGATAGTCCTTATCCATGCGCTCCACCACCTCTTTTGTGGTGTACGCCCCACCGTCTGCAAAAATGTCCAGCAGGTAGAAGTGGAGTGTGATGTCCTTGTCAGTGAAACTCTTGGCCTTGAAGGATTGATAGAGGGGATTGTGGTCGATCCGTCGGCTGTCCACCGAGAGGAACACCTGCTTACCGCCCGCATCCTGCCGAAAGGACATATACTCTCCCAGCCAGCTCTCGATCCTGCGGCGCTCATTATCATAGCTGCGAGCGCTCTTGCTGTCATACTCCTCCCGGCTTTTGAAGCCGTATATGTAAAACTCACGCATATAGTCCCGGACACGCTCATAGTCCTTGATCAGCTCGCTGTACGCCATCGAATCCCTCCCCCGGCTATTCGTGCTCTTCAGATGCTGCCACTTTACCATTTCCGCTGTCCCGCAGAAAGGACACTGCACGGCTTTGTGCGGTTTCGCAAGCATTTCTCCGCAAAGTACGCCCGTAAAATCCCGCTTGCTGCTTCATTATAATTCACACAGCCCCCTTTTGAAAGCCGGAAATCCCCCCTCTGTGCCAAAATCCCCCGCCTGTTCTTTTGCAGGCGGGGGATCTTCCTCTTATAATTATAAAACAGATTGAAAGGGAATCTGCAGCTCTTTACACCGACGATAGAAAGCGATGCGCTCCCGGAATCGTTCGGCAGCCAGCGCACACTCAGCGTCGGTAGGATGATTGGCAACCATCTCCCAACGGATCTCCTTCTGCTCTGTAGGCGTATGGGGTTTCCCCAGACCCTGCCCCTCTTTCAGCGCATGAGACACGGCGCCGTTGCAGACATAGGAGCCGATGACCTCGTTATGCTCCTGCAAAAGGTTGACCCCGTAGGCCACGGTATCCCAGGCATGATGGCTGTCGGCATAGTAGCCCAAGGTGCAAAACACACCCACTGCCTTGCCGCGGATCGTCTTCATAAACGCCTCCATCTCCTCGCAGGGATGGCCAACAATTCCCCAATAGCCAATCAGAATAATGTCGCCGTCCAGCACCGGGGCACCATCGCGCAGATCGTGAATACTCTTTTCCTCGCAGGTGATCCCGTTAAAAATTGCCTCTGCCACTCTTTTTGTACAGCCGGTAATGCTCGTATAAATCACTTGTACCTTCATCGTGCACTCCTTTCCCTGTCTTATGGAAATCATTTCTCCTCCGCAGGAGAAAAGATTCCACAGACTTTTTCCTATCATTTTATATATATTTTATCGCTACTCTCCGCTAAATGCAATAGGGCATAAATTGCCCTCCTTTCGTTTACATTCCTTTTATTCATAACTACGATAAGCATATTTCATTTATAGAATATTTGTCTTTTTGACGAAAGCCGCATCCCACAAGAGCCATTATTTCCCTTTTGTGCCCCTGTGGTCCAAATAGCAAGTTGCCAGATACTCGACATTTACTTGCTTTTCTCGATACAGGATCTATTGTCCATGTGCAATCTCCACGAAGAAATATTGCACAAACGATTTTCCTTTACCTCAAAATAGCCATTCCTATTACGCATGGTTACTGTGCAATAGTTTCTCTTTACTTCTTGATAGCAATATAGTATCCTAAATGTGTAAGAAAAAGAATGATGAGATGAGAAAGGACGTGTGCTTATGAAAAAGCTGTATGATATGTGGAAAAATATGGGTCGTAGCGTGAACCCTGTGCATGTTCCGGACGGTTATCCCTATGTACTGACGGCATCGGTTCGTGACTCCCTGTGGCAGGGCAGTCCCTGGAAGGCTTTCCAGCTGAATTCGAGAACCAAGGCCTAAAATATATTACTTTACAATCTACTATGTTTACCTCAAAAATGGGAAAGCTGCTCAAATGAGCAGCTTTTTCATTTTTATATCGCCTCTGCCGCGGCGCTATCCGCTGAAAGCTATAAGGAAACAGGCTCACTTGACTGGCTCCGATAATCTGATATAATTAAAAGTAATATTTAAAGCGTAAATTCCCCCCTATTTTATTCACATCCGGAGGACACAACATGGATAAGAAACAGGCATGGATCCAGATGGTCGAGGAAAAATCCCGTCATTATCTGAACTTGGGCGATGGTGGCTTTGATGAGCGCATGAAGGCACATCTGCTGGAGTGCAACTACGAGGAGCAGTCGGTGACCTACGCCTTTGAGACGCAGACCTGGCAGATCAATGAAAAGGGCGGTATTCACGGCGGTGCCATCGCCGGTATGTTTGATACGGCTTTCGGCGTGGTTGCCAACTTCACCGCCGGAGAGAACGAAGCCACAACCACCGACATGACCATTTCCTTTTTGCGCGGCGTGGAATTTGGCATGACCGTACACATGAAAGTCTACATCGTCAAGGCCGGCCGCAGCCTCATCCGCCAGCGCGCAGAGCTGACCGACGCCGCCACCGGCAAACTGCTGGCCACTGGCAGCGGCAGCTGGATGCCTCTTTAATGGAGCGCGGCGACTATTTCCACTGTGCACACGAGAGGACTACCACTATTCTCCTTGAAAATGCGCAATAACTGCACTGTAAAAAAGGCAGGAAGGTTCTACCTTCCTGCCTTTTTTCTTTGCATGAAAGGCCAGTCGGAAGTCTGCGAAAAAAAGAGATAGAATTCCTATTGACAAAACGAAACTTCGGAGTAAAATGGCTGTTGGCCTTTTTATAAAGCGCCCCATTATAAGAGAGAGGAAACTGGCAGCCGCCCCGCATAAACACCGTGGTCTCCTGCCGGACACGCAAAATGACAGATACTTCCCAAGCTTTCGGAACCGAAAAAATCAGCAAGATTCTATTGCGAATCGCTCCGCCGGTCATGCTGGCGCAGATGATCCAGGCCCTATATAATATTGTGGACAGCCTTTTTGTCGGGCGGTACGCGGAAACGGGTCTAACGGCACTGTCCATCGTTTATCCCATCCAGCTGTTGATGATCGCTTTGGCCGTGGGCCTGGGCGTTGGCATCAACACCGTGATGTCTGCCAAGCTGGGCATAGGCAAACCGGAGGCTGCCAACGCTTATGCCGGTGTGGGAACGCCGTTGATTCTCGCCGTCTGGCTGTTGTTTGCCGGACTCTGCTGGGCCATTATGCCCGCCTATGCCAGAATGTCCTCGGACTCCGCGCTGGTGATTCACGACGTGATCGTCTACGGGCGGATCGTTTGCGTCTTCAGCTTTGGTCTGTTTTTAGAAAGCATCTGGACAAAGGTACTGCAGGCCGAAGGCAATATGAAGCTGCCCATGTACGCCCAGATTATCGGCGCACTCACCAATATTATTCTCGACCCGCTGCTGATCTTCGGTCTGGCAGGTTTTCCCCAGCTGGGCATCGTCGGCGCGGCGATTGCCACCGTATCCGGGCAAATCGTGGCAGCGGCTGTGGTCGCGCGCCGTGGCTTTCGGAAATCTCCCGCACGCAGCGTCTATCGACACCACATTTCCCAAATTTTCCGGCTGGGCCTGCCCAACATTTTAATGCAGTCGGCCTACACCTTTTACATCTTCGGTCTCAATCTGATCCTCGCAGCCTTCTCTGATCAGGCTGTGACAGCGCTGGGGCTTTACTACAAATGGCAAACCTTCTTCTTTATTCCGCTGGGCGCTATGCAGACCTGTATCGTTCCCATTATCAGCTATAACTATGCCGCCAGAAATATCGCCCGGTGTAAAAAGACGCTTTCTGTGGCCATGGTGTTCGGATTTATCTTCATGGCGCTGGGCACCCTCTGCTTTGCGTTGATTCCCGGCCCCATGCTGCGCCTGTTTACGGACAATGCTGCAGTCATCCAAATCGGTATTGTAGGCTTCCGGATCATCGGCATCAGCTTTATTCCCCAGGTAACGGCACTGATTTACCCCGTATTTTTCCAGGCAGTAGGCGCCGGCCTCAAAAGTTCTTCGCTGACACTTACAAGAACGCTGGTTCTCTTTGTGCCGCTGGGATTTCTCTTCTCCCGTTTCGGACTGGATTGGTTCTGGTTGACCTTCCCGGTCACCGAGCTGCTGACCACCCTTGTGGGCATCTGGTTTTATGTCCAATTTATTCGCCATCCCTACAAAACACTGGCAGCCGCTTAAATTTCCCACTCCATTTATTTTCCCCTGTGTAATGTGGACATCTCAATATGTAAAAAGTCCGAGAGCGCGGTACCGCACTCTCGGGCTTTTTTATTTCTGTTTACTCCATCGCATCCACGATGGGTTCCATCTCGTCCAGCAGGACTTTCGCCTCCTCGGTAGCGCCCTTTTCCAAACAACGGGCAATCCGGGTTTCCAGTTCCTTTTTCCGTGTCTCCAGCTCCACATACTCCTTGCTGAAGTGGTGCTTATAGATCATCTTACGGAACGCACGGATACTCATAGGCCGGATGGTTCCATTTTCCACCAGCAGAACGCTGTCCATGCAATTGGCAATGGTGTAGAAGTCATGGGATACCATCAGCACCGCGCCTTCATAGTCGGAGATAGCCTCCTCCAGCGCCATCTGCGCAAAGGTGTCCAGATGGCTGGACGGCTCATCCAGCAAAAGGAGGTTCTTCTCCCCCAGTGCCAGCTTCGCCAGCTGCAGCAGGTTCTTCTCGCCGCCGGAGAGCTGGGCGATTTTCCGTTCCAGTCCATCGGGTGCAAAGCAATACTGTGCCAGATACGTCTCTACCTCCGACCGGGTATCCAACCCAGCGTCATAGAACTCCTCTAAAATGGTATGTGCTTCGCACAGGGATTCTTCCTGCAGCTGGGAAAAGAAGCCAACCTCCGCCTCCTCGCCATACCGAATGGCGGGATTTGTCCCCTGCCGAATTTCCCGCAAAAGAGAGGTTTTGCCCGTGCCGTTGGGGCCAACGATGGCCACTTTCTGTTTGGCACGAATTGCAAAGCTGACATGGGCGAGGAGTTCTTTTTCAAAGGCGAGACGATAATCCTCCACCTGCAAAAGGACAGCATCCTCCGTCGTAGCACCTGCCGCGGGCAGACGAATATCGGGGCGCTGGATCTCCACAAAGGGCGGCTTGATCTGCCGCGCCTGCAGGCGCTTGAGGTAGGTAGCCTTGCCCTTGAGCACCCGTCCGCGCATGGGATCAATGACCTCGGTAGCCTCATCCCGCAGCCGCTCCACCAGCGCCTCCACACGCTGGATCTCGGAGGTTTCCAGCGCAGATTGCTCCTGCAGCTCCACTTTTCGCTGCAGCAGGGCAAACTGATATGCCCGGAAGCTGCCGTCGAATTCCTGCAAATCGCCGTTTTCCAGATGCCAGATTTGGTCAAAGCAATGGCTGAGCAAATACCGGCTGTGAGTGACCACCAGCAATGTCCCTTGATAGGCGTTGATCAGATCCCGCAGGCCATTGAGATTTTCAAAGTCCAGAAAAACATCTGGCTCGTCCATAATCAGTAAGCCCGGACGCCGCAGCATCTGCCGGATCACCTGAATGAGCTTATATTCACCGCCGCTGAGCAGCGCCAGCTGCAAGTCTGCCTTGTCCTCCAGCTCTGCCAGCTGCAACTGACGTCGGATGTTGATGTCGCAGTGATCACCGTCCATCGCGAACTGCTCATCCAGCAGCTGCTGATACTGCTCCAACAGGGGCTCCAGATCCTCCGCCGTCTCCATCTGGGTGCAAATATGGGCGATCTCCTCGTCCAGCGCCCGGAAATCCGACAGGAGATACTCCATCACGGTCACAGACTGGTTCTTATCGCGGCTGGCAAACTGGGTGACATAGCCGATGCGGCCCACATCTTCCCGCTGCAGCTTCCCATCAAAGAGAAAGCTCTCGGGGTCACGAATCAGCTCTGCCAGTGTGGTCTTTCCGGTTCCATTGCTGCCGATGAGCGCGCAGTGGCGCCCCTCCTCCAGCGTGAAGGATATTTTTTCATACAGGTCCTTTTGCGGGAACCCGCAGGAGAGATTTTCTGCTTTAATCATAGTCTATCCTCAGATCCTTTGTAATTTCGATACCCATCATACCGATATTTTGCCCGAATTGCAAGAACAACCGGCAAGATCCTGCGCAAAAGTGCAAATTTATGCTGCCGGACATCCGCACCCGTTTCACTGGATGCACCTCTTTTTATCCACGAGGAAATGGACAGATCCCTTTATGGCCGCAGAGATTCTAACCTTCAAGCCATGTTTTCCGCTTGGGCAGATTCTCTGCCAAAAACGCGCCCCCCTTTCTGCGTCATCTGGAAATCATATCGTTGCACAGGTTTTCCGCTGTACTCATACACTAAAACTGAAGATGTTTTTTAACGGAGGTAATGCAGGTGAATCGAAACAACTATGACATTCCTTCTTCCGGCACGAGGGATTACGGACCGAATCCGCTCATTGTGAACATCGGCAGCTTTGCAAAACAGAATCCGTACGAGCGAACCACACTGTGGACAGGAGCGCAGCTGCAAGTAACACTTATGAGCATCCCTGTCCACGGAGATATCGGACTCGAAGTCCATACCGATTTTGACCAACTGATCCGCATTGAAGACGGCTGTGGTCTTGCCTTGGTGGAAAACTGGGCGCTGCGTTTGCACTATCAGCAGAGAATCAGCCCGGGCTACGCCTTAATGCTTCCCGCAGGCACATACTGCAAGATCATCAACGAGGGAAACATCCCGCTGAAACTGTATGCCGTCTGTGCCCCGCACCCCTCGGGAACGCTCCCCACAACGAGAGAGGCAGCCGAAGGGGCCGAAAACGCATGATGCCCGCCACAGGCAAAACGTCTCGGCCGGCTCTTCCGGCTGCCGGGGATATATGTTCTTTTCGGCGTTGAGCAGGCTCATTGATGCCGATAGATGCGCTTTTCCAGCGCAAAGATGCGGCCGCTGAATTCTCCCACCTCAAGCCCTTCCATGGACTCACGGTAGATTTCCATGCGGCTGTCGATCTTGTCGATCTCGGAGAGCAGCTCACTTTCCGCGCAGACAGGCACCACTGCCGCGCCAAATTCAGGCTCACCGTGGTGCGAGAGGATCATATGCTGCAGCAGCACCGATTTGTCCTCCGGCACGCCAAGCCGTTTGGCAACCTCTGCCACTTCCTGCGCCCCCATGACCAAATGGCCGAGCAGTTGCCCTTTCACCGAATAATTCGTCGCCAGCCCCAGCTGTGAGAAGGTAAACTCCTTCTCCTTTGCAAAGTCGTGCAAAAAGGTCCCTGCCAGCAGCAGGCTTCGGTCGACTACATCTGCGTAAACCCCCGCCAGGAAGTTTGCGATTTTCAACATATTGGCAGTGTGCATCAAAAGTCCCGAGACAAAACTGTGGTGAACGCTCTTTGCCGCAGGGATACTGCGCAGCGCGGCGTAGTGTTCCTGCATCATTTGAAGACAGATCTTCTGATAGTCCGAATCGGCAATGGTGCGGATCAGCTGCTCCACCTCCTGCATGGTGCCATCCACATCAATCGGCGCCACAGGAACCAAATCAGAGACGTTATACGGGTCATCCTGCTCTGCCAGACGAATCTTCTCAATGACGACTTGGGAAGCACCTCTGAACTCAGAAACCTCGCCCCGGATCTTGACAACCTTCCCCTCATCGCCCGTGCCGATGGGGCCGGAATAGTTCCAAACTCTGGCCTCGATCGTTCCGCTCTTATCGGCAAGTGTCGCATTCAGAAAGGGCTTTCCGTTTGCCGCCGTTTTGGGATAAACGCCCTTCAAAATATAAAAGCCCTCCACCTGATCACCTGTGTTCATATCGCAAATCAACTTGTTGTAGTCCATGCTTCGTCTCCTTAAAATCGCTTTTACATTGTCCGACGCTTCTATGTGCATAGCGTTCGGCTTTCTTTTGTTTATTTACAGCATAGCACAGGTGCTGCCCAAAATAAAGGACGCCCGCTCAAATTTCATACCGCCGCAAGCAAAGAAAAGGGCGGCGCAGAAACTGCACCGCCCTAACTATAGAAAAATCTCCGTCAAAATCCCGCAAGTTCTCGATTTTTATACTGCCATCGAACCCGGGCAGCTTCCAACGCTCCCCACGCCTTCTCTCAACACTGACCCGACGTCACATAAGCGACAAAATCAGGCCGTCCATCACCGCAGCAATGAAAAACATCAAGATTCCTTTTACAAAGGAGAGCAAGTGATTTTTAGGGTTGCGGTACAACTTCGGTCGGTTTTTCGTACCAGAGAAACGGACACGCTTTGTGTGCCGCCACCACAGCAGATCTATAACCAAAAAATCGAACGCGTTTAGGATTTCACCCATCACCAGCACATTTCGGAAATTTGGCAGGAAACCGTCCTCCCGCACAAAGAAACACAAGAGCAGCAGCAAAACCGTATAGAGCAGGAGATTGGAAAGGAATCTGGCCGCCGGAGATACCGTTTTGACCTGCGCACCGAGCACCGGATCAGCCTTTACTTGCCCTTGTATCTCGTCCGGATAAGCCGACAATCCTTTCAGATTCTTCTCGTCTGTGCCGGTTCCAAGATAGCAGATGCCCCAGAAAGCCAGACACAGGCAAATCGTTTCCAGTATAAACAGCATATCAGCTCTCGCCCTCTTTTCTTCGGGGGATCCACGGGATGCAGCGGTTCACCTTTTTGCAGTAGTCAAGATACGCCTTCCCGTACAGCGCCGCCAGCCATTTTTCCTCGGTGCGTTTCACCATCACCATCATCAAAAGATGATAAACAGGGCACAAAAGCAGCAAAAGCAGATTACCGCTCCAAAGCAGCAGCCCCCACATCAAAAACATGATGGCCGAATAGATTGGATTGCGCACCCAGGCATAGGCGCCGGAGGTAACCAGTTCGTTGCGCCGGATATGCTGCGCGATTTTCGTAGTAATCACTGCATTGACCCATAAAAGCGCTGCTGCGATGATGCAGGCAGCCGCCAGCAGCTTCAAAGGAAGCACCACAGGTGGAAAATGCAGAACCGGGAGCATGCCAAATTGATTCAAAAGAAGGGCCGCAAGGGTCAGCGCAAACATCAGCGCCGCATAATAAGGTCCAATGCCATATTGGGATAAGGGCTTTTTATCTTCCATCATATTACCTCGTCACTATTTAGTTAGCGTCAACTAACTAAATGATAACACACACGCAGCCCGTTTTCAATTTGTTTTTTCCTCTGCCCTTTTCAGCGGCCACTCGCCGCCAGCTTTTGCTTCGCCTCGCGGAACCACTGGTTCTCCGGCTCAATCTGTAAAACATACTGCGTCCTGCCTAACAGGTGCTGCAGGTATCTCTCCTCATCGGGCTTGCCATCCACTATGAAATCCCTGTGTTCGCCACGCATAATGCTCTCCCCCGGCCCGAATTTCAGCGCATAGTAAATCTCTTGCCGCAAGCGACGTTTATAGGCAGAGGATACATTCACCTTCTCATTCACGGTCAGTCCGGTCACACTCTGTCGGCTGGCATTCGTAATAAAATGCGTCTTATCCTCATTTAAGTCAAAGCCCTCCTGCTCCAGCATCCGTTTGACCTTCAGATACACATCGTACAGCGGCCGATCCGCAGAAAATGTCATATCATCGCAATAGCGTGTATAGGCGATCCCTCGCGCCTTGCACCAGCGTCCGATATTGTTGTCAAAGTTGCGCATCACAAGGTTGGAAAGTGCCGGCGAAGTGGACGCCCCTTGCGGCAGGGACTCCTTCCGGCAGCAAAGCTCTGTCAGCATTATGCCGATCTGCGCGGGAAAATAGCGCGTATGAAACGCCGCCCTATACACCTGGTCGAACCGGATGCTGCCGAAAAAATCCGTAATGTCCAGTTTCAGAAGGTAGCGCTTTCCCACATGCGGTTGCGCATTCTGCGCAATATGTCTGCCTCTGCAATAGGCCATGGCATACGGAGAAACCGGCAGCTTTGCAAGAATGTTCCGCCGGATAATATTCTGAAATCTTCGCAGCTCTTTGCAGGGTACATACAGCCGCCGCACGCCGCCGGAGCGTTTCGGTATTTCCAACGCCCTGTAAGCACGGTCTGCATGCTTCGTATAGTAAAATAAATTCCTTCTGCCGATGTGCAGGAAATCCGCCAGCTGCCATGTATCATACAGGAAGGGCAGAGCATTGACGGTACGAAAGTCCAGCACCATGTCCGCAGCCGCCCGCTCACCGAATCGAGTCACAAAATGCGCGTCGCAATCGTCAAAGAAAACCCTGTCATTTTTGACTTTCATAGATTCCCCCTCCTTAAAACAGAAATCAGCCTTTTGCAGTACAAATTCACCTAATATAAGCGGAGGCGAACCGTTAATCACGCAGTGATTCTTTAGTTCGTCGGAGCGTTATTAGGCACCTCGCTTCAGCGAGTTCCCTCTCAGGAAACCGGGACAGCGACTCGCTGCCCCTTCTCAGAACACGACATTCTAAGCTGTACACTACTGCAAAAGGCTGATTTTTTCTATATTATACTCCCCATGTTCTTTGAAAGCAAGAGCGGTACACACCCGCTGATTCCGTTATGGATCGAGATTTTTTATAATATATCATCTAATTCTTTCAATATATTAGCAAATTGCATGATGAGAACCATGTACTCATCGGTTGCCGGAAGCATACGCTCCCATGTGGATGTCCAGCACCCCTCTGGGCGGCTGGATCAGTGCATCCTCATACTGGCACTTCCACCGGACCTCCCGACTCAATTCTCCCTCTTCTACACCGTCAATGGTCTCCCCATCCTCAATCGGATTGTCCTTTTCCAGAATGTAGGAAGCAACATTGTAGGCGTGATTGACCACCCAATTGGGATCCATGCCGTGAAAGTGGTACTGAAGATCCGGCAGGAAAAGTGTGCTCATACCCACCGTGTCCACCAGCATATCCTCCGTCTCTTGGATGTTGAAAAAGCGGACATTGACGCCAAAGCGGATAAAGCGGTCAGCCCCCTCAATTTGATGGGTACGCACATCTTCTGCCAAAAACAGTTTTCCACAGTTCTGGAAGTAGAACGCCTCGCAGGTGGGATACAACTCTGCCAGCGCATCCAAAAAGTCCATATCTAGATTGGCACGCTGCCGTGCCGGGAGCGCCGAGGCCAGCATATCGATCGCCACCACCTGATATTGGCACTCCCGGAAGATCCGTTCCCGATCCTCCTGACAGTCCCACATCTGGCTCGTGAGGAACGGATCAAAGCTCTCCCCCTCAAAGCTGCTGCATCCCGTTACCATGAGCTGCACCGGGCATTTGCCGTCCTCGA
>JAHHSH010000080.1 GCA_020025345.1 Oscillospiraceae bacterium
CAGGCTCCCCAGCAGTTCAAGCAGCTGCTGATGACCTCCGGCTTTGACCGTTATTTCCAGATTGCCCCCTGCTTCCGCGATGAGGATGCCCGCGGCGACCGTTCCCCCGGCGAGTTCTATCAGATGGATATGGAGATGGCGTTCGCCACCCAGGAGGATGTGTTCGCCGTTCTGGAGGACGTGCTGCCCCCCATCTTTGCCAAGTACGGCACCTACAATATCGCCTCCACCGCCCCCTTCAAGCGCATCCCCTACAACGAGTCCATGGAGATCTACGGCTCCGATAAGCCCGACCTGCGTATCGATCTGAAGGTGCAGGACATCAGCGCCGAGGTGGCAGGCTGCGGCTTCGAGCCGCTGGACGGCCAGACCGTGAAGGCCATCGTTGTCTCCGACTGCAAGCTGGCCCGCAAGGCCATCGACAAGCTGTGCGCCGAGGTGGAAGTGCAGGCCGGCAACAAGGCCTACTGGTTCAAGATGGACGAGAAGGGTGAGCTGGCTGGCGGCATCGCCAAGTTCATGGCCGGCAGCAAAGACGCTCTGGTCGAGAAGCTGGGTCTTGAGCCCGGCTGCTTCGTGGGTGTTACCGCCGGCAAAAAGCTGGCTGCCCAGAAGACCGCAGGCGTGCTGCGCAACAAGCTGGGCGTTGCCTGCCCCGAGCACATGGACGCCGAGCGCTACGAGTTCTGCTGGATCGTGGACTTCCCCATGTACGAGATTGGCGAGGAGTCCGGCGAGCTGGAATTCTGCCACAACCCCTTCTCCATGCCCAGCGGCGGCATGGACACCCTGCTGAAGGCCGAGCGCGGCGAGATCGATCCTCTGGACATCACCGCCGACCAGTACGATCTGGTGTGCAATGGCGTGGAGCTCAGCAGCGGCGCTGTGCGTAACCACGACCCGGAGATCATGATCAAGGCCTTCGAGATGGTGCGTCTGGGCGAGGAGGACGTGAAGAAGAAGTTCCCCGCCATGTATAACGCCTTCACTTACGGTGCACCTCCCCATGCAGGTATTGCCCCCGGCGTAGACCGCATGGTGATGCTGCTGGCCGGTGAGAACTCCATCCGTGAGATCATCCCCTTCCCCATGAACAAGAACGCACAGGATGTGATGATGGATGCCCCCTCCACCGTGACGCAGGCGCAGCTGGACGAGCTGCACATCGCCGTGGTGGGCGTGGAAGAGGAGTAATTCTTCTCCAAATTTGCATACAAAAGCGGTGGACGGTTGCTCCGTCCGCCGCTTTTTTTCGTGCTATTTTCCACAGGAATGTGGATGTAGCCTTTCTCCTATTTTCAAATATTCTTTATTCTCTCCGAGGGGTACCTTTTTCTTTGTAAAATACGGAAAGAGGATTATTTCGTGCTGCGGCACGAGACACCTTTGTTCGTGGCGACAAAGGTGTCCCAAAGCGCCACTTAAAACCGTATGGTTTTAAGAATTCCTTGGCACGCTGAACCTGTGTGAATAGGACACTGTCTACCCGCAATTCAGCAAACGCATTGCTTTCGCTAAGACAGGTATGGACGTATTTCTCCCTCGCTCGTCCGCTTACTGCTCTCAAATGTAGAAGCCCTCACACCGAAGGATGTGCCCCCCTATAATCGCACAACAGAACAGCGTACCCCTACATTTTGCACAGATGCGGCAGCGAAAAGAGAACGGGAGGCAATGCTACATTTCCACCCGGTAGCAGCTGTAAAGCAGCAGAAGGCTCTGCACCGCGGGTGCCCGGCCAAAGAATTCGAAAGTCCCTCCTGCGCGCGAAAAAGGATTTCTGAAAACCTTGGTTTTCAGTGCGTTTCTTTTGGTGGTTTCTTGCCGCACAGCAAGAAATCACCCCTCCGGAGGAATAAAAGCGCAGACCGGCAAGCGACCATCCCGTCCGTACAGGATTAAGAAAGGCTTGCGGAAGAAATTGGTTCAAAGTTCTATTGCCGCTTGCTGCCCCTGACCGCTCCGCTTAGGGTCACTTTCTGGCTTCAACCCCAGAAAGTGACCAAAGAACGCCGTTTGAAACCCATGGTTTCAAATCTTCCTTACGCGACAGGCGCTCTATATAGAGATAGCCTCTTCCCGCGGTGATTTTCGAGGGTGTCTCCTGCTTTCCGGCCTCTTTGCCGCCACGGGAAAAGAGGCCTCGTGTCCAAAGACACGAAACATTTCCTTTCAGAAATCTGCTAAGGCAGCATTCTCTCTCTTCTCGTACACACGCCTTCCTCTTGTGCCCCCCTTCCCATAATTCACTCTTGTGTTTTTTCCACATCTATGGCACACTATGTTCAAAGGAGTGTGTCCCCCATGGAAACAGAAAAACTCTACTACGCCGACCCCTACTGCCGGGAGTTCACCGCCACGGTACTCTCCTGTGAGCCGGGCAAGGGCGGCTTCACCGTTATGTTAGACCGCACGGCCTTCTACCCCGAGGGCGGCGGTCAGCCTGCCGATCACGGCACTCTGGGCACGGCGCAGGTCACCGATGTCCACGACAAGGACGGCTGTGTCCTCCACACCTGCTCCGCTCCCCTCCCCGTAGGCGAAAAAGTCAGCGGCGCTATCGACTGGGAACGGCGCTTTGACCACATGCAGCAGCACTCCGGCGAGCACATCGTCAGCGGGATGCTCTGCTCCGCCTTTCACTGCGACAATGTGGGTTTCCACATGGGTGTGGACAGCGTCACCATCGACTACAACGCCGACATCACTTGGGAACAGGTGCTCGCGATCGAGGCCGAGGCCAACCGCTACATCTGGGAAAATCATCCCATCCAAATCACCTACCCCACGCCGGAGGAGCTGGCCGAGCTGGACTATCGCAGCAAAAAGGAACTCCACGGCGTGGTGCGCATCACCGAATTTCCCGGCGCCGACCGCTGCGCCTGCTGCGGGACTCATGTTCTCCGCAGCGGTGAGGTGGGACTGGTGAAATTCCTCTCCTGCCAGAAATTCCGCGGCGGCGTCCGCTTGGAGCTGCTGTGCGGTGGCCGTGCTGTGCGCTATCTCTCCCAGAGCTGGGAGCAAAACCATCTCATCGCCCAATCCCTCTCTGTGAAGGATGCGGACACCTTCGCCGCCCTGCGCCGTCTGCAGGCCGAACTGCTGGACACCAAGGAGCGTGTCGCTGCGCTGGAGGAGGAGTCCTTCCGCCGCACAGCAGAGGAATACGCAGGCCGCGGCAATGTGCTGCTCATCACGCCGCCCCTCCACGGGGACGGCGCACGGCGCCTTTGCGATGCCGTCAGCGCCACCTGTGGCGGCCGCTGCGCCGTTTTTTCCGGCGAGGCGAATACCTACCGCTACGCCGTCATCCACCCCGGGCAGGACATCCGCGCCTTCATCAAGGACATGAACACCGCTCTCCACGGACGGGGCGGCGGCCGGGACGGCTTTGCCCAAGGCAGCGTACAGGCTGCCGAGGACGAGATCCGCAGCTTTTTTGCTTAATTCATTACCAATCAAAGGGATAAATACACATAAGGAGGCACTATTATGAGCGATCTGGAACTGGAAATGAACACCCCCGACGAGGAGAAAGTACCCACCATTATGCTCACCGATGAGGACGGCACGGAGGAGGCCTTTCAGGTCCTGGGCTTTCAAACCTATCAGGAGCGGGATTTCGCCGTTCTCTGCCCTGTAGAGATCGAGGACGACGCCGAGGTCGGCCTTGTGATCATGGAGAGCGTCGGCGGCAATTCTCTGGAATTTGTGGAGGACGAAGCGGTCACGGAAGCCGTTTTCAATCTTTTCATCGAAACACTGGAGGCAAGCGAGGAGGAATAAGGATTTTCCCCTCATCTCCATGCCCTTCGCAGGATGGTCAAACATCCCGCGGAGGGCTATTTTTTCTGATTTTCCAGAGATTTCCTATCTTGCGCACGCTACAGCAACGTGATAAAATATACCCAAAATTAACACTTTACCGCCGTATCCGCCTTCCCCAGGAAGGCACCAGCGCATCCCCCCTCGGCAAATGCAGTGTTATGTGTACAATCAGGAGGAGTGAATCATGAGTAAGAACCCAACAATCGACCTGTACTCTAAAGTAGCACAGAGCCTGGGTATGCGTCTGGATACAGAAGGCGGCGCTATGTATGGCACCTTCGGCGGCTTCCATGTGCTGGTAAGCCCCACCGTGGCCAACAATCCCTATATGGTGGCGGTAGACATCTCTGCCCATCGTTCCACCGGTCCCCTCACCAAGGCAGATTGCAAGCAGTTCAAGCAGGAACATTCGCAGGTAAAGTCTCTCACCCAGAATGGAACCACCATCGTCATGACGCTGAAAAAGCTGCGGGGTCTGGATGGAATGCAGGAGGGTCTGCGCAGCAGCATCTCCGCACTGGTGCGCTACCTCCAGAGTGAGGGCTTTACCGAGTGCTGCCAGTCCTGCAGTGCACCCGACGTAGATCCCTGCTTTATCGCCGGCTCCTATGCCATGCTCTGCCGTGACTGCTTTACACGGCTGCAGCAGGATCGTACCGCTCTCGACTCCCAGAAGAAGGGTAAGCACGAAAACATCGTGGGCGGCATTGTGGGCGCTCTACTGGGCTCCCTCATCGGTGTGGCTGCCATCGTTATTCTCAGCCGTTTGGGCTACGTCGCGGCCATCAGCGGCGTGATTCTGGCCGTGTGTACGCTGAAGGGCTACGAGCTGCTGGGCGGCAAGCTGAGCAACAGGGGCATCATCATCGGCTCTGTTCTGATGCTGGTGATGACGTGGCTGGGTGACCGTCTGGACTGGGCCATCGTGGCATCCCAGCAGATGGATATGGACCTCGTCAAAAGCTTCCGGCTCGTCCCCGATCTGGTGAAGTATGGCATCATTGAAAAGAGCACTTATTACGCAAATCTCGTCATACTCTATCTTTTCACCGTGCTGGGTGCTGCGCCTACCATCATCAGCACTATCAAGAACCGGAAGATCCAAGGCAGACTCTACCGACTGGCTCCCCTCGAACAGCGTGTACAGAATCCGGAATTTTAATGGAACCATCTCTTCCCCATCTTAAGAGAGCGGATGCTTTTGCATCCGCTCTCTTTTTCTCTGTAAACTATGGAAATTTCTTTTCTAATGTCGAAAAATATGCTATAATATATGTTTAAACTGTAATTCTATAGAAAGGAAGTGTCCATTCTTGACCAATCAAAACAAGTTGGGTACTATGCCCATCTCCAAACTCATTTGGAATATGTCGCTGCCCATCATCGCCTCCATGCTGGTACAGGCACTCTACAATATTGTAGACAGCATCTTTGTCTCCCGTATCAGCGAATCGGCGCTGACGGCAGTATCCCTCACCTTCCCCGCCCAGCAGCTGATCATTGCGGTGGCTGCCGGTACCGGCGTGGGTATCAGCGCCCTGATCGGCCGCGCCTTAGGTGCAGGCAATCAGCGCCGGGCCAACGAGGTAGCACGCAACGGTATTTTTCTGGCTGTGGCCAGTGCTGTGGTTTTTTGTATCCTGACCCTTTGCTTCTCCCATGTCTTTTTCACCGCCCAGACCACGGTGCCGGAGATCGTGGAGCAGGGGAATCTCTATCTGCTGATCGTCTGCTGCGGCTCTGTGGGCATTTTCCTGGAGATCACCTTTGAGCGGCTGCTGCAAGCCACCGGGCGCAGTATTCTCTCCATGTACACCCAGGGTGTGGGCACCATCATCAACATCATTCTGGACCCCATCTGTATTTTCGTGCTGGATCTGGGCGTGGTAGGTGCCGCTGTGGCGACCATCACCGGACAGTTGTGCTCTGCGGCGCTGGCCATTTATTTGTGCCGCACCAAAAATAAGGAGATCCATATCTCCTTCCGCGGCTTCCGCCCCAACTGGCAGCTCATCGGAAACATCTACGTCATCGGTATTCCCTCCATCATTATGATGGCCATCAGCTCCGTGATGGTGTTTGTGATGAACAAGATTCTCATCGCCCTCCACAGCGCCAAGGAAACAGCCGCCACCATGTTCGGTGTGTATTTTAAGCTCAACAGCTTTATATTTATGCCGATTTTCGGTCTGAATACCGGTATTATCTCTATTATTTCCTATAACTACGGTGCCGGTAAGCGTAAGCGTATGCTGGAGACCATCCACCGCAGCACCCTCTACGCCGTCATCGTTATGGCCGTGGGTACGATCATTTTCGAAACCATACCGGCTGTGCTGCTGGGGATGTTTAAGGCCAACGATATCATGCTGCAAGTGGGTATTCCCGCTCTGCGCATCATCGGTCTGAGCTTCCCCTTTGCCGGAATGGGCATCCTGCTCAGCGGCGCTTTTCAAGCCGTGGGCAAGTCGATCTATTCCATGCTGACTTCCATCGTGCGCCAGCTGCTGGTGCTGCTGCCTGCGGCGTTGGTGCTGGCTCTCATCGGGCGCAGCGTTGGCAATGCCGATCTGGTTTGGTGGTCTTTCCCCATCTCCGAGACGGCTTCGCTGGTGATGACACTGCTTTTCTATCGCCGGATGCGTCGCACCATCATCGACACCATGCCGGAAGATGAGGAATAAAGGCTGTTTAAAGGCGGCTGGTGCATAGCGCCAGCCGCCTTTTCTTGTTTTTAACCCACTTAGCCGCTTACTGCGGTGGGCAGTAGATCTGCCTGCTCCTATATTTTTAGAGCACTGCGGCAGCGAAAAGAGAAACAAAAACCATGCCACCTTTCCACCCCGGAAAGAAACATACACCCTCGAAAATCACCCCGAGAAATGGC
>JAHHSH010000081.1 GCA_020025345.1 Oscillospiraceae bacterium
CTAAACTTGACAAATTAAGTCCACTTTTATATAGTAGAGAAAACATCCAACAGCAAAGGGAGGAATTGCTATGCTTATGACCCGTGAAACAGACTATGCTCTGCGCATAATCCGGTCGCTGGTCCACGGCAAGTTGATGACGGTCGGTGATATCTGCCAGCAGGAACTGATCCCCCAGCAGTTTGCCTATAAGATTCTGAAAAAGCTCTCCAAGGCTGGTCTGGTCATGGTGACCCGTGGGGTGGACGGCGGATGCCGTCTGACGGCTGATTTGGCCCAAACCACCCTGTATGATCTAATGCGTGCGCTGGAAAACCAGTCCAACATCACCGCCTGTACACAACCCGGGTACGTCTGTGAATGGCAGGCTGAAAACGGGAAATGCAATATTCACTGTACCTTGGCGCAAATCCAGCAGCGTCTGGACGAGGAGCTTCGTGCATATTCCCTCCAGATGCTGATTCTAGGCACATAGTGCACCAAAGTTACTCTGACAAATCATTCAAAATCCACACTGATTGAAAAAATAGAAGGAGGCAATGTCATGCTTTTCAAAACAACACAAATCCATGAGGAGTTCCGAGCCAAGGTGAGAGCATTCGCTGAAACTGAGGTAAAGCCCATCGCCTTCCTCCTGGACAAGGAAAACCAGTTCCCCGACGAAATTGTGAAGAAAATGGCCGATCTGGGCCTGATGGGAATCCCCTATCCTAAGGAGTACGGCGGCGCCGGACTGGACGTCATCAGCTACGCCATCGCAGTGGAAGAGCTCTCCCGCGTGGACGGCGGCACCGGCGTCATTCTCTCCGCCCACGTCTCTCTCGGCGCATGGCCCATCTTCGCCTACGGCACCGAGGATCAGAAGCAGAAGTATCTGGTTCCTCTCGCCAAGGGTGAGAAGATCGGCGCCTTCGGTCTGACCGAGCCCAACGCCGGCTCTGACGCAGGCGGCACAGAGACCACCGCCGTCTGTAAGGGCGACCACTATGTGCTCAACGGCGGCAAAATCTTCATCACCAATGCCCCTAAGGCGGACACCTACGTTGTTTTCGCCGTCACCACCCCCGACATCGGCACCCGCGGCATCTCCGCCTTCATCGTGGAGAAGGGTTGGAAGGGCTTCGAGTTCGGCGATCACTATGACAAGATGGGCATCCGCTCCTCCAGCACTGCCGAGCTGATCTTCAACGACGTGATCGTTCCCAAGGAGAACCTGCTGGGCAAGGAGGGCGACGGCTTCAAGATCGCCATGTCCACGCTGGACGGCGGCCGTATCGGCATCGCCTCTCAGGCACTGGGTATCGCTCAGGGCGCCAACGACTCTGCCGTAGAGTACGCCAAGGAGCGGATTCAGTTCGGCAAGCCCATCGGCTTCCAGCAGGCCATCTCCTTCAAGCTGGCGGATATGGCCACCAAGCTGCGCTGTGCCCGCTTCCTGATCTACTCCGCCGCCGAGCTGAAGGAAAACCATGAGCCCTACGCCATGGAGGCTGCCATGGCCAAGATGTATGCTTCCGATATCGCTTTGGAGGTCACCAACGACGCCCTGCAGATCTACGGCGGAGCCGGCTTTATGAAGGGCATGGACGTGGAGCGCGCCTATCGCGACGCCAAGATCACCACCATTTACGAGGGTACCAACGAGATCCAGCGCGTGGTCATCTCTTCCGCCATTCTGGGCAAGCCCCCCAAGAGCGAGGGCGGCTCTTCCAGCCGTCCCAAGAAGCCCGCTCCCATCACCGGTGTGCGCAAAAAGCGCATCCTGCGGGAGGGGACCGCTGCCGAGCAGGTGGCTGAGCTGGTGGCCATGTTGAAGAAGGACGGCCACGACTTCACCGTCGGGATTCCCATGGACACCCCCATCAATCAAGCCGAGCGTGTGGTTTCTGCCGGTCAGGGCATTGGGGACAAGAAGAATATGGCCATGATCGAGGCTCTTGCCAAGGCCGTCGGTGCCGCCGTCGGCTCCTCCCGCCCCGTGGCTGAAACCCTCAAGTATGTCCCTCTGGACCGCTATGTGGGTATGTCGGGTCAGAAGTTCACCGGCAACCTGTATATTGCCTGCGGCATTTCCGGTGCAGTCCAACACCTAAAGGGTATCAAGGATGCCGCCACTATCGTTGCCATCAACAAGAACGGCAACGCCCCCATTTTCAAAAACTGCGACTACGGCATCGTGGGAGATGTGAACGAGATCCTGCCCCTGCTCATCAAGGCGCTGGACACCGGCGAGAAGCTGCCCGCTCCCCCCATGGTGAAGATGACGCGGCCTGCGCCCCCCAAGCCCGAGCCCATCGGCAAGCGCTATGTCTGCGGTGGATGCGGCTACGAGTATGTCCCCGAGCTGGGCGATGCGGATTCCGAGATTGCCCCCGGCACCCTGTTTGAGAAGCTGCCCGAAGAGTGGGTCTGCCCCGAGTGCGCCGAAGGCAAAGAAATGTTTATTGAAGCGTAAAGGAGGAAATGACGATGTATTGTGTGCGTAATGTAACAGAGGACCTCTACTGGGTGGGTGCCAACGACCATCGACTGCACCTGTTTGAGAATATCCATCCCATCCCCCGCGGCGTAAGCTATAATGCCTACCTGCTTCTGGACGAAAAGACCGTCCTCTTCGACACGGTGGACTGGTCTGTCTGCCGCCAGCTGCTGGAAAACATGGAGTACCTGCTGGGTGAGCGTCCTCTGGACTATCTGGTCATCAACCACATGGAGCCCGACCACGGCGCTTCCATCGAGGAAATCCTGCTCCGCTGGCCTAATGTGACCATCATCTCCACCGAGAAGGCCTTCATGCTGATGCGTCAATTCGGCTTCCATGTAGACGGGCACGAGCTGCTGGAGGTCAAAGAGGGCGACACCTTCAGCTTCGGCAAGCACAACGTCACCTTCGTGGCCGCTCCCATGGTTCACTGGCCGGAGGCCATGGTGACCTTCGACACCACCAACGGTGCCCTCTTCTCTGCCGATGCCTTCGGTACCTTTGGCGCTCTGGACGGTAAGCTCTTTGCCGACGAGGTGGATTTTGAGCGTGACTGGCTGGATGACGCCCGCCGCTATCTCACCAACATCGTGGGCAAGTATGGCCCCCACGTCCAGCTCCTGCTGAAAAAGGCCTCCGGCATCTTGGACCAGATTAAGTTCATCTGCCCCCTCCACGGTCCTGTGTGGCGCAAGGATCTGATGTACTTCATCGACAAGTACGACAAGTGGAGCCGGTACGAGCCGGAGGAGAAGGGCGTCCTGATCGCCTACGCCTCCATGTACGGCAATACCGAGGCCGCCGCACAGGCTCTGGCCGCCAAGCTCTGTGAGAAGGGCATGAGCAATGTCTGGGTCTACGACGTATCCAACACCCACGTCTCTCAGCTGATTTCCGAGTCCTTCCGTCTCAGCCACATCGTGCTGGCCAGCGTCACCTATAATCTGGAGATCTATCCCGTCATGTACGACTATCTCTGCCACATGAAGGGGCTGAACCTCCAGAACCGCACCATGGCCATCATTGAAAACGGTTCCTGGGCCTGCCGCTCCGGCGATCTGATCCAGAAGTTTGTGGATAACGAGATGAAAAACATGACGGTGCTCAACGAGCGCCTGAGCCTGGCCTCCTCCCTCAGCGATAGCAAAGCTGCGGAGCTGGACGCTCTGGCTGACGCCATTCTGGACTCCATGAAGGAGGAGTAATCTCCTCCCCGTGCAGACTTCCCTCTGCATGGATTCTCTGTAGACTGAAAGCCCCCCGAGAGAAGCACCGTCAAACGGTCGCTCCTCTCCGGGGGCTTTTATACGTTGGTGCGGATTTACCCTGCCGCCAATGGCCGTTATCATTTTTTGCAGCGTCTGAATCACTGCGCTCAATACCGTGGACGATGTGCCGGCCAACTGTCTGCGAGAAAATCTTCCAACAAATTCTTTCTACTCCGGCTTAGAGCATCGAATCTTTGTTTTAGATCAGAATGTGCGCATAAATTTCCCGTCGCAACTCTTTGAGAGTAAGCGCAAAAGAAAAACGTCTGATTTCTTTCGAAATCAGACGTTTTTGTTGGTTGCGGGAGGAGGACTCGAACCTCCGGCCTCCGGGTTATGAGCCCGACGAGCTACCAACTGCTCTACCCCGCGATATTTTATTCCCGGATTGGTGCCGGTGACCGGACTCGAACCGGTACGGTATTGCTACCTGGAGATTTTAAGTCTCCTGTGTCTACCATTCCACCACACCGGCGGATTCTGGCAGAAATTATAATACCATACCCCCTCCCCTTTGTCAACCCTTATTTTTGAGATATTTTTTATTTTTCTTCTTTCTTTTGGAAAATTTGTTTTTCTGCCTTGCTTTGCCTTCAAAGGCAAGGTATAATAAGTAGAATGAATTATAAGTACAATGAGGAGGACTCTCTATATGAATATTTGGCACGACATTGCCCCGTCCCGCGTAAAGCCCGAGGATTTCTGGGCCGTAATCGAAATCGAGAAGGGCTCTAAGAACAAGTACGAGCTGGATAAGGAGACCGGTCTGCTGCGTCTGGATCGTATTCTCTACACCTCTACCCACTATCCCGCAAACTACGGTTTCATCCCCCGCACCTGGGCCGACGACGGCGACCCTCTGGATGTGCTGGTGGTATGCAGCGAGAGCATCATCCCCCTGAGCCTGGTGCGCTGCTTCCCCATCGGTGTTATGATCATGGAGGACAACGGTTCTCTGGATGAGAAGATCATCGCCATTCCCTTTGACGATCCTACTTTCCATCTCTACACCGACATCTCCGAGCTGCCCGCCCACGTGGCCAGCGAGATTCGCCACTTCTTCCGCGTCTACAAGAGCCTTGAGGGCAAGGAGACCGTGGTCAGCGATGTTCTCGGTCGTGCCGAGGCAGTGAAGATCATCACCAAGTGCCAGAACAGCTACATCGAGAAATACTGCAAATAATCTTTCCATAGATGCCGCTCCCACAGGGGGCGGCATTTTTTATCGTCAGTGGTATAGCGAAAAAAACGCCCGGAGCTTCCGCTCCGGGCGTTTTTATTTACCAAATGATCTATCCGTGCTTTAGCACTTCTCGACGACCACAGCAGTACCCATACCGCCGCCGATGCACAGGGTAGCCAGACCCAGCTTAGCATCGTCGCGTCTCTTCATCTCGTGCAGCAGAGTGACGATGATACGAGCGCCGGAGCAGCCCACGGGGTGACCCAGAGCGATAGCGCCGCCGTTGACGTTGACCTTGCTCATGTCAAAGCCCAGCTCACGACCCACAGCGATGGACTGAGCTGCGAAAGCCTCGTTGGCCTCGATCAGATCCATATCCGCAACGGTCTTGCCGGCCTTCTTCAGAGCAGCGCGGGAAGCGGGAACGGGGCCAACACCCATGATCTTGGGATCGACGCCGCCCTGGCCCCAGCCGATCAGCTTAGCCATGGGCTTCAGACCGTACTTCTCAACAGCCTCACCGGAAGCCAGAACGATGGCAGCAGCACCATCATTGATACCGGAAGCGTTAGCAGCGGTAACGCGCTGTACATGCTTGCGGGTGTCGGCCTCGTGAACACCGGTCACCTCGAAGGTGTGGACGGTCTCGTCCTCAACGCCCTCGGGACCCACGGGGAATGCGCCGCGCAGCTTGGCAATACCCTCGGCGGTCACGCCAGCCTTAGGATACTCATCTACCTTGAACTCAACGACCTGCTTCTTGACCTTCACAGGCACGGGAACGATCTCTTCCTCGAACTTGCCAGCCTTCTGAGCAGCCTCGCACTTCTGCTGGGTGTTTGCTGCGAACTCATCCATCTCCTCGCGGGTGATACCCCAGATGTCGGCGATATTCTCAGCAGTGGTGCCCATGTGATAGTTGTTGTAGTGCTCCCACAGGCCGTCCTTGATCATGGTATCCACGACCTTCTTGTCACCCATGCGGGCGCCCCAGCGCTCATCCGGCAGAGCAAAGGGAGCAGCGGACATATTCTCGGTACCGCCGCACAGGACGACATCGGAATCACCGGCCAAGATGGAACGAGCACCTTCGATGACAGACTTCATACCGGAGCCGCAGACCATGCCCACGGTGAATGCAGGAACATCATAAGGAACACCAGCCTTGATAGCAACCTGGCGGGCAACGTTCTGACCCTGACCGGCAGTCAAGATGCAGCCGAACATAACCTCATCCACCTGCTCGGGCTTCAGACCAGCACGGTTCAGAGCTTCCTTGGCAACGATGCCGCCCAGCTCTGCAGCAGGCGTATTCTTCAGCGTACCACCAAAGGAACCAATTGCGGTTCTGCAGCAGTTGACAATGTACAGATCTTTCATAATCTTTTCCTCCTACAGTTATTTCACGATATGATTTTTTAAGACTGAATAGATTTGTTTTTTGCTATCTGCCTATTAGTATATGCTTCTGTGCGACTTTGTCAATACTTTGACAAAGTATTGACGGGGATTCTGCGAAATTCGTATTTTCGCACAAAAAGTGCTCGTTCATTTTGTATTTTTAGTCATATCTTCTTAGTTCTTCCCGTCGGATTCCAGCGACGGCACCTGTCCCATGGGGCCTTGCAGCATCGCTGTGCGCTCCTCTGTCAGTCGGCGATAGAACTCCGCTGTATCGATTTTATT
>JAHHSH010000082.1 GCA_020025345.1 Oscillospiraceae bacterium
CGTCTGGCTACGGACCAGAAGGCCGGGGGTTCGAATCCCTCACGGCGTGCCAAAAGTCCTGCATCTTATGATGCAGGACTTTTGTTTTCCCTATACAAAAAAAATAGCGGAGCCTACCGGCTCCGCTATTTTATGTTTTTACTCTACAGGCACCAGCTCACCCATCACAACGTAACGGGCATCCTTATACTCGTAGGTGCAGGTAGAAAGAGTCACGATCTTTCCGCCATGATAGGACACCTTCGGTGTGAATGTGGAAGTGGCCATGCAGCTTTGGATCATCTCATCCGAAAGATCCGTCGAATAAATATCACTGACGCTGTCCACAATACAGCCAGCCAGCAGATCCATTCGATAGTTTTGATCCTCTGTCATTATATAAATGTAGGGATGTTCCTCATAAAAACTCTGCTTTTTATACTCTGTCAGCTCTGCGAACATAGCGCCGCTCTTCATGTGGTGTCCATAAATCATGGTATTGCCATCACTGAAATCAGCACTGTTGCGATAGTCCATAAAGATGGTACCGTTATAGTTCCATGTGCCGTCCAGCAATCGGTAGAGATAGTATTCATTATCCTGTCCCTGCACGATGGGATAATTGAACTTTGTATTGGCGCAGTAGATCCAGCCCACAATGTCGGAGTTCAACTTTCGCAGCTCATCAAAATTCACTTCAACGCGCTCCGGATCGCCGGCAGACTCTTCGCTCTCGTTCTTATCCTGTTCCACTGTGACGAATTTGGAGGCACTTTCCATCATTTTGTCACTGCGGTATTTCTCAAGCATATAGCTGCCGATCTGATAGGCAGAAAAGAGGAAGATAGCGATCAGTATCGCTAAGATTCCGTAATAGAGGCCTTTCTTCATATATCGACCCTCCTTTTAAATGGTCTTATTGTATCAAATCTCGTTCTTTTGCGCAAGAGGGCTGCAAAATTCCTCTTTACTTGTAAAGGTGGATGGGGTAGTATATATTAGGCGTTACATCTTTGCGTTATTTTGCTCTGTCTCCGCTGGATTTCTCTATGACCAATCATGGCAACGGTACAGCAGCACATCCTAAACAACGGAGGAATATATGAACATTAGAAAAGACAGCAGAGCCTTGGAGACCTATCTCCAGCAGCACGGGCTGCTGGTTTCTCCTGCTGAGGCAGGCGTCACTTTTACCGGTCTTTCCAATAACTCGCAGGAGACACATGAGGGCGATCTTTTCATTTGCAAGGGCTTCGGCTTCAAGCCGGAATATCTTCTCATGGCAGCCAACCGCGGCGCCGTGTGCTATATGGGCGAAAACGAAATCCCCGGCACAACGCTTCCCTTCCTGCACGTCAGCGATGTCCGCAAGGCGCAGAGCTTGGCGGCCCGCTGGTTTTACGATATGCCCTCCGACCATTTCACTCTGGTAGGCATTACCGGCACTAAGGGCAAGACCACGACCACCTGCATGACCCATGCGGTAATGAATGCGGTAGCAGGGTGCAAAACAGGGCTGATCTCCGGTCTGGAGTGCGATGTGGGTGGCGAAGTCGTCTCCTCTCATCTGACCACCCCCGAATCTCCGGATATGCAGAAATACTTTGCCACTGCCCGGGATAACAAGATGCCCATTGTCACCATCGAGATCTCCAGCCAGACCTATAAAGTAGATCGGGCCTACGGTCAGCATTTTGACTATGGTGTTTTCCTCAATATCGGCCCCGATCACATCTCCCCTCAGGAGCATCCCAGCATGGAGGATTATCTCCAGTGCAAGATTGCCCTGCTGGAAAACAGTGACACTGCCGTGATCTGCCGGGATACCGACTGCTTCGACACCGTATATGCCGCGGCAAAAGCCAAGTGCAAACGCATCTGCCTTGTGGGTGAGGAAGAGGACTGCGACTTCCGCTTCCATGACGTATCCAAGCAGCCCAGCGGCTATTCCTTCCTCGTCACCGAGAAAGAGAGCGGCCAAACCCACCCCTACGCAATTGCCATGGATGGCAGCTTCAACATCAAAAACGCCATGGCAGCCATCGCCATCGGCCGTATGATGGGCGGTGATCCCGCTGCCATTGCCAATGCACTGCAGGGTGTGACGGTTGCCGGGCGCTCTGACCTCTACATTGGTGGAGGAATTACGGTTCTTATCAACTATATGCATAACAACACCAGCTGTCAGGCCTCGCTGGAGGATCTGCAGCACGACTATCCCGGTGCCTATATCTCCGTGGTCATCGGCATGGCCAGCCATCGCTCCCCCCAGCGTCTGCAGGACATCGGTGAAATCTGTGGCAAATATGCCGACCGCGTCTTCTTCACTGCGGAAGACCCGGATTTTGAGGATCCCCGCGACATTGGTATGCGCCTTGCCAAGGCGGCTGAGGGTGGGAAAGCCGAGATCACCGTGGAGCCCGACCGCGTCATCGCCGTAGAACGCGCCATTATGGAGGCCCCGGAGGGCGCTGTGGTTGTGCTGAGCGGCAAGGGCAACGAGACGACCCAGCACGTCAACGGTGCCTATGTTCCCTATGAATCCGACCCGGTAATCACACAGCGCATGCTCCCTCTCCGTGAGAAAGCCAGCCGCAACGCCTAATCTAACACATAGAAGAGTCTTCGCCGATGGCGAAGGCTCTTTTTTTCATGGCAGCTTCTGCCGTAAGATTTTTTTCTCTCCCCTCTTGACAAATATGTTCCGATCCTATATATTAAGCAATAGCTTAATTAAGTTTTTACTTAATAATCATTCAGATCGGCCAATCACCCGCCATACACTCCTGCCGCAGAGATTGTCTCTGCCGCCGGAAGGAGGATCACTATGCGTAAAGACGCCAAACGGCTGGCAGAGCTAATGGCCCTGCTGTCCAACGAAAATCGCCTTTTAATTTTGGAAACACTGCTCGACGGGCCGCGCACTGTGGGAGAAATCGCCCAGCAGGTGCCGGACATTACTGCCCCCGCCCTCTCCCAGCATCTGCAAAAGCTCCGGGCCGGCAACATGATCCGCGCTGAAAAACAGGCACAGTATGTCCGCTACTCCATCTGCGATGCCAATCTCCGGGATTTGATGGATTTCCTGCGGCAGAAATACTGCACGGAAAGCGCAGCGCAGCCACCGCAACCAGAGCGCATGAACGAATAGCAATCGAAGAAAGGAGTTCCTATGGAAAACAACACCATCCGCATCGTGGATGCCACACAAAATAATCTGAAACATGTCTCGCTGGAGATCCCCAAGCACCAGATCACCGTGGTCACTGGCGTTTCCGGTTCCGGCAAAAGTTCTCTGGTTCTTGACACCATTGCCGCCCAGTCTCGGCGGGAGCTGAACGACACCTTTCCCAGCTTTGCCCAGCGGTATCTCCCCCAGTATCTCCGCCCCCATGTGGGGCACATTGATTCCCTGCCCCCTGCCATCGTCATCGACCAGAAGAAGCCCGGCTCCAATGTCCGCTCCACACTGGGCACTTATACCGATATTTACGCCGTACTGCGCGTACTCTTCTCCCGTGTGGGCCGCCCTTTCGTGGGCTATTCCGACGCGTTCTCCTTTAACCACCCCCAGGGCCGCTGCCCCAAGTGCGACGGTCTGGGCGAGATCACAGAGATCGACGTGCATAAGCTGGTGGACTTCGATAAGTGCCTCAATGACCCCGGTGTGATCCGCTATGTCGCCTTTGAGCCAGGCCAGTGGCGCTGGCTCTACTATGGTGCCTGCGGTCTCTTTGACCCCAACAAGAAGATTCGGGACTATACCCCGGAGGAGCTGGAGCTGTTCCTCTACCAGACGCCTATGAAGCTGGACAATCCCCCGCCGGAATACTACAAAACCGCCACCTACGAGGGTCTCATGTACCGCATGAACCGGATGCTGAAGCGAGATGACGCCAAGGTACACTGGAAGAAGCTGGAGCCTCTCGTCACCACTCAGACCTGTCCCCTCTGCCACGGGCAGCGGCTGAATCCGTCCATTCTCTCTTGTACCATCGGTGGAAAAAACATTGCCGAAGTCTCCGCCATGCCTCTGCCGGAGGTGCTGCACTGGCTGGAGGCCATTGATGATCCGCTGGCTGTGGATATCAAGGACACCCTCACCAGCCGCATTCAAGCCCTCATCGACATCGGTCTGAGCTATCTTACTCTGGATCGTCCCATGGGGACGCTGTCCGGCGGCGAGTCCCAGCGCTGTAAGATTGCCAAGTATAATAACTCCTCCCTCTCCGACCTCCTCTATGTGCTGGATGAGCCCAGTGTCGGCCTGCACAGCCACGACATTCATCGTCTCAGCGAGGCACTGTTGGAACTACGGGATCGCGGCAACACCGTTCTTTTGGTGGAACACCACCGGGAGATCATGGAGATTGCCGACCACATCGTGGACATGGGGCCGGGTGCCGGAATCGAGGGCGGTCAGGTACTCTTTGAGGGTACCTATCCTCAGCTTTTAGCCAGCGATACGCTGACGGGGCAGCTGTTGCGCCATCGCACGGAATTCAAAGAAAATCTCCGCACCCCCACCGGCTGGTACACGCTCCACGATGCCCAGCTCCACAATTTGCAGCATCTGGATGTCTCCCTGCCCTTAGGCGTGCTGACCGTCATTGCCGGTGTGGCCGGTTCCGGTAAAAGCTCTTTGATGCAGGTTTTCGAGCGGGAATATCCCGGCGAAATCATCTCCATCCGTCAAAAGGATATTGGCGTCAGCCTGCGCTCCACCCCTGCCACCTACACCGGCGTCGCAGACGACATCCGCAAGCTGTTCGCCAAGAAGAGCGGCAAATCTGCCAGTCTCTACTCCTTCAACGGACAGGGCGCCTGCCCCGTCTGCGGCGGCAAGGGACGCATCATCTCTGATATGTCCTTCATGGATGCCGTGGAGACGGACTGCGAGGCCTGCGGCGGTCTGCGCTACTCCCCGGAGGCATTGGAGTTCCGGCTGGACGGGCTCAACATCGCCGAGGTCATGGATCTCACCGTGCATCAAGCATCCCAGCGCTTTGCCGGCACCTCCATCGCCCGCAAGCTGGAGCCGCTGGTGGAAGTAGGGTTGCAGTACCTGCACTTGAATCAGGCGCTCTCCACCCTCTCCGGCGGTGAGCTGCAGCGGATGAAGTTGGCCTCTCATCTCCACGACAAGGGCGAGATCTTCATTCTGGACGAGCCTACCAACGGCCTGCATCTGCAGGACATTCAGCATATGATTGTCCTTTTCGATCGGCTGGTGGAACAGGGTAACTCCGTCTTTGTCATTGAGCACAATCTGGATGTGCTGAAGGCCGCGGACCATGTACTGGAAATGGGTCCCGGCGGCGGCGAGAGCGGCGGTCAGCTGCTCTTTGCCGGTGCACCGAAAGATCTCCTCCGATGCGAAAATTCTGTTACCGGCCCCTACCTCAAATAAAGCTTCTCTATGGAAGTGCAAAAGAAACCACTCCGTTCCCCAAAAGAACGGAGTGGTTTTCGTATATACCGTGCTGCAAGCGCTTAATAGGGCGCCTTTCCAGAAATACCGGGGCGGGTCATATTATCTACATTTAGGATGGTTTCCAGCTGCTGAGCCGTCAGAATTCCCTGCTCCAGCACCAGCTTGCGGATGGGGACGCGCTTGGCCAACGCCTCCTTTGCCAGTGCGGCCGCCTTTGTATAGCCGATGTAGGGGCAAAGCGCCGTCACGATGCCCACACTGGACTCCAGCAATTCCTCGCAGCGATCCTCGTTGGCTGTGATACCCGCCACGCAGTTGATGGCAAAGGTATGCACCGCATGGGCCAGCTGATCGATGGACTGGAACAGGCAGCAGAAAATCACCGGCTCAAAGGCGTTCAGCTCCATCTGTCCCGCCTCCACTGCCATGGAAATGGTCACATCGTTACCAACTACACGGAAAGCCACTTGATTGACCACCTCCGGAATCACCGGGTTTACCTTTCCCGGCATGATCGAGGAACCGTTCTGGCGTGCAGGCAGATTGATTTCCCCAAAACCAGCTCGAGGCCCGGAGGACATGAGACGCAGGTCGTTGGCAATTTTAGAAAGAGCGATGGCACAGTTGCGCACCGCACTGGACACCGCGGCAAAGCAGTCCACATTCTGGGTGGCATCGATGAGATCTCTTGCCTGCGAGAAAGAGGCGTCCATATGGTACGAGAGAATCTCGGTCACACTGCGGAAATAAGCATCATCCGCATTGAGCCCCGTACCGATGGCAGTACCGCCCATGTTGATCGTCAGCAGCTCATGAGCCGCATGGCGCACACGGTCAAGACCGCGGGAAACGGAGGTGGCATACGCCCGAAACTCCTGTCCCAACCGCAC
>JAHHSH010000083.1 GCA_020025345.1 Oscillospiraceae bacterium
GCTCTCGCTGACAGCTTAGATAGAATACCACTCCGTGCGACATTTGTCAACACTTTCCTACCATTTTTTCAGATTTTTTTGAACTCCCCTATTCCCTCTTCTTGACAGCGGTGTTATCATGTGTAATATAATCCCTATATACCTAATTATAATAAGAACTATTTGAATGCCTATGACAACATTACTTAGCAATTTAATCAACTCCATACTGCCTTTCATCCTAATAGCAGGAAGGATCACAGCAGCTCTGCTGGCTCTTCTTTTGCTGATTCGTTGCTGTCGATCTCTTTTTTCTTCCAAAGAGGAACCCGAGATCTGGGGCTTTCTCAGCATGTCCAACGGCGCCCGCTACGATTTACGCCACTGGGAGAACATGATCGGTCGAAGCCGCAACGCAGATATCCGCATCAATTTCCCTTCCGTGTCCCGAACTCATGCCGCTATCTGCCGCGACGAGGCAGCCCAGTGGCGTGTCTTCCCTCTCAATAACCGCAGCGGCGTACTACTCAACGGAAAGCACATTTTTGAGCCACACCCCCTGTGCCCTGGCGATTCGATTGCTGTGGGAGGTGTAGATCTCTTTTTCTTTCCCTCCTCCTCGCAGGACGAGGCGGCACAGGCCAAACGCCGCACGCGCCCCGGCCAAAGATTTTCCCCCGCCGCCAGTCTGTGGCTGTTGACACTTGTCCAGTTTCTTTTATGGCTGCAGTTTATCCCAGACTGGACAGCAGAAACATGGCTGCCCATTTCTGTCGGCTTTGGCGGATTGTGTCTTGTGGATTGGCTCTTCTATGCTCTTTACCGGATTTTGCGCCGCACAGGTTATGAATTGGAAACCATGATCTTTCTGCTCATCACCATTGGTTTTTCCGTCACCGCAGCATATACCCCTTCCGGTCTTTATAAACAACTCATCACCGTGATTCTGGGCATGGGCCTCTACCTGACACTCAGCCTCCTTTTACGCAGTCTGCGTATGTCCATCGCCATGCGCTGGCCGCTGGCCGCCGCCGCTTCCGCTTTACTGGCTTTCAACGTCCTTTTCGGTGAGCGGATCTTCGGCGCCAAAAACTGGGTCGCCATTGGCCCTCTGTCTTTCCAGCCCTCGGAATTTGTGAAGATTGCCTTTATTCTGGCAGGTGCCGCAACGCTGGATCGCCTCTTCGCCAAGCGGAATCTGATCTTCACTCTGCTCTTTTCCGCTTTTTGTGTAGGCTGTCTTGTACTGATGAGCGACTTCGGTACAGCACTTATCTTCTTCGTGGCGTTCCTGTGCATTGCCTTTTTGCGAACAGGCGATTTCCCCTCCATCGTGATGATGGCGGGTGCCGCCGGATTTGCCGGTACCATTGTTCTTCACTTCAAGCCCTATGTGGCTGATCGCTTCTCTGTATGGCTCCACGCCTGGGAGTACACGCAGACTACCGGCTATCAGCAGAGCCGCACCATGTCCGCCATTGCCGCAGGCGGCCTCTTCGGCACAGGCCCCTCGGACGGATGGCTTAAATATGTCGGCGCTGCCAATACTGACCTGGTCTTCGGCGTCGTCGGCGAGCAATTCGGTCTTCTTTTCTCACTGATTGCCGTAGCTGTGATCATTACCCTGGCTCTCTACGCACTGCGATGCGCGCAGCAGGCTCGTTCCACCTTCTACACGATTACATCCTGCAGCACGGCAGCCATGCTGGTATTCCAGACTGCGCTGAATGTTCTGGGTGCCGTGGATCTGCTGCCGCTGACCGGCGTCACGTTTCCCTTTGTCTCTATGGGCGGCTCCAGCATGATCGCCTGCTGGGGGTTGGCCGCCTTTTTGAAGGCCGCCGATACACGTCAAAATGCCACACTCTCCCAGAAGCTGCCCAAGACATCCAAAACACCTCCGCCCCCCAGAAGCAGCGATAATTTCTTCCAGCAACATCCGGATATCCCTGTTGATACGATCTTCAGAAAGGACGGTGACAACCGATGAAACAGGTTTTTCGCCGCTCGATGCTGCTCTTCCTTTTTGTTGTGCTATTAGGCGGCGGTGTCGTCCTCTTCTGCCTGCGCTATACAGTGCACGGTGACCAGTGGGCCGCCTTCTCCGCCAACGAGCATGACTTTACGGAGGGCCAGCTTTCCAGCGGCCAGATCTTAGACCGTAACGGTACCCTTCTCTATGATGCCGCCACCGGCAGCTATAGTGATGACCCCACGCTGCGCCGCGCCACACTGCACGCCGTGGGTGACCGCGATAACAATATCTCCACCTCCGCCAAAGCGACCTTGACACGTCACCTGGTTGGTTTTGACCCGATTGGCGGAACACAAGGAAAAGGCCACAAGCTGTACCTCTCTTTGGATGCTCAGCTGTGCGCTGCCGCATTAGAGGAGCTGGGCTGGCGCAAAGGCACGGTGGGCGTCTATAACTACGAAACCGGCGAGATTCTCTGCATGGTCTCTACTCCCACCTTCGACCCGGCTGATCCGCCCCACATCGAAGACGGCGAGAGCGCCTACGAGGGCGTCTATCTCAACCGTTTTCTCTCTGCCGCATACACCCCCGGCTCCGTTTTTAAGGTCGTTACTGCGGCAGCAGCCTTGGAGCAGCTGTCCGATGTCGCAGAGCGCAGCTTTTCCTGCGATGGCCGTCTTACCATAGGCGACGATGTGATCACCTGTCCCTATGCCCACGGCGAGATGGATCTCTCCGATGCCTTTGCCGTGTCCTGCAACGGTGTATTCGCCCAGTTGGCTGAAGAATTGGGCGGCGATACACTGAAACAGTACGCCGAGTCAGCAGGTCTCCTGTCGTCCCAGACCATCAACGGCATTGAAACCGCCGCCGGAAGCTACACGGTCAGCGACAGCTACGAATTGGGCTGGTCCGGCGTGGGCCAGTTTGACGACCTGGTAAACCCCTGCGCTATGATGACACTGATGGGCGCCATCGCCGGTGAGGGCCATGCCGCCGCACCGCGGCTGATCCACAGAGAAACCGGAATGTTCTCCCTTCCCGTCCCTACCGGCGGCAAAGATACCGTAACCGTCAACTGGTCTTCCAGTACCTGCAGAGCACTGCGGGACATGATGGCCCACAGTGTGGAGGTAACCTATGGTCAGTCCAATTTCGGAGATCTGGCGATCTGCGCAAAATCCGGTACCGCAGAAGTAGGCGCAGGGCAGACACCTCATGCATGGTTCACCGGTTTTCTGGATGACCCGTCCCACCCTCTGGCCTTTGTAGTCGTGGTAGAAAACGGCGGAGGCGGCGCAGAAGTAGCCGGTCCCATCGCTTCCCGCATCCTGCAAATGGCTGTAGGCGACGAAGAATAACCACTCATCCCCGGCAGCAATACAGCCGTCGCTGCCCGGATATAAAAAAACTGCACGATCTACAAGATCGTGCAGTTTTTATTATCGCTTATTCTTCGCCCCGGAGACACAGCACAAGGCATCCACTGCGTACAGATACCGTCACCGCATCGCCGCAGAAGTGATTACTGACAGCCAGCGGCAGATCTGCCACCAGCGTTCCATCTTCCATCGAATACTGGGCGCCGCAGATGGATACACCCTCCGCGTCTCCGCCCCAGCAAAAGACAGATAGGATCCCTTCAGATCGCGCCGGAAAGGTCATACTTCTATTGTAAATCGCCGTATATCTCTCCCCGTCGCCATAGAGCCAGCCTTCCGCCCCGCGACGAGCCAGATAAGCCAGCGCCTGCAAATTAGCCACCGAATGGTCGCTGCGCCGACCGCCTAAGCCGCCGTAAATGTGAAACTCCCGGTGGCCCAATGCCAGACCACGCTTGATCGCCAGCATCATGTCTGTGTCGTCTTTCTCCACCGGAAAACGCTCTGTACAGGGGAAAGCAGGCACAGCTCCCAATGAGTCAAAATCTCCCAGCAGCAGCTGCGGCTCCACACCGGCCTTCTCACAAGCCAGCCAGCCTCCGTCAGCGGCAATCACATAGTCCTGTGGTGTAGGACGCCGGGGCAAACCGTAAAAAGATCCTGCACCGAAAATATAACACGCCATTCTGCTCCCTCCAATCATTTATATTATATAGCATTCCGTCCAAATAGCAAGTAATCTCAATAGAAAGACTCTCTTCAAAATATCGTGCTTCTTATCCGTATAGCAAAAAGCCCCGGCTTCTGAACCACTTCCAGAAACCGGGGCTTTTTATGTATCTCTCTTCTTACAGATTCTTCGGCCGATAGATGATCTCGTTGACCGTATAGACGGTCACAAATGCATTTTCGTCCGTTTTGGAAATAAAAGACATCAGCTGCGAATACTCCGCCTTATTAACGATTACGGTAAGCTCCCTGCGCACTTCATTTGTAAAGGCCCCCACCGCATCATACAGGGTTGCACCACTGCGAAGCTCATGGAGGACAAAATTCCGGATAATATCGTTTTCGTCCGAAATGATGCAGACCTTCTTCTTGGAATTGATTCCAAACAGGAAATGGTCGAGAATCGTCCCGCTCAGATAGGTGCCCAACAGGCTGAGCACCACTGTTTTTACGTCATAGGCAAAAGCTGCCGACAGCGATACCGCAGTACCGCAAAGGGTCAGCGCCACGCCAAGATCCAGCCGCAGATATTTATTCACGATCTTTGCCGCAATATCAAGTCCGCCGGAGGATGCATTCCGCCAAAACAGAATGGCCTGTCCCATGGCAATGAATAGGCAGAAACAGATCAAATCCAGAAACGGATCTCCCATGATGGATTCAAAATCCGGGAACAGATATTCCCACACACCCAGTATCACAGGGAGCAGCATAGAAGTATAGATCGTCTTGACGCCGAATTCCCGTCCCACAAAAATAAGTCCCAATATGAGGAACAGAATGTTCAGTCCCATCGTGATAACGGTCATACTGATCCCTGTCAATTCCGTAATCACGATTGCCATACCCGCAATGCTTCCAACCACCAAATGTGAGGGAACCAAAAAGAAATAGATTGCTGACGCAGCAATCACTACACCCAGGGTAATCAGCGCATAGTCTATTAAAACGGCTCCACATTTTCCTTTTTTTATCTTTTTCAAATCATTTGTATCCTTTCCCTGTATAGATTGCCTTTGTATATGGTCACTCTTTCCATGCAACCACGCTATTTCTCTTTGCATCGCGCCTCACACGTCAATCCCCCGCCTGTAAGCCGGGATTTCCTCTGTTTATCTCCGTGCTGTTAATGCGTATATTCCAGGATCCGAATGTCCTCACCCACAGCTTTTCTCACCGCATCCATCATCATTTTCTGCGCCGGACATGGGAAACCTATGGGCGTCCCCTTTTGAATACAGGAAGCAAATGCAATCGTATCGGCTCCGCGTTTGACCAATTCTTTCGCCCGCATGACAGCTCTCTTGCCGGGGCAGCCACCGCAGCTGACAAATCCGACAATTTCAATCTCTTCCTCAATTCCGCTAAAAGCACCGCCGCGAGCAGAAACTACCTTAAAATCTGTCGTTCCGGGACAATAGTCCTCTGTTTGCTGGCACCGAATGATTCCCAATTTCACAAGATCTCCTTCTTTCTTTTTTATAGTTCACTCCTTATAAATCTTACGATTATTAAACTTAGCAGTCAGACAGAAAATCAACAGCAAACTGAGCCATGACGCCTGCCCCGCGCCGCATAGCATCCTCGTCAATATCAAACTTCTCGCGATGGTCGGTGTAAGAGATCGAAGTAAGCCATCCGCTTTCCCATAGTAAAATCAGCCTTCAAGCACAATTGCATATCGCTTAATTGTTGAATTTTCCTTTTAAATCACGTTTTATATCGAGGATATCATACGCATTATATTTTATTATACCTTTGTAGGGGTAATTGTCAATATAGGTGGTCAGTCATTTCTATACATTTTTATGCACTTTCAATATATCATTTGTCATCTGTTCAATAAGGCTATATATCACTCCATTCCGGACTTACAGTAGGCAATCTTTCAGTGTTCGCCTTACACCCGGTAGCGATCAGAACCTTATCCGCCCGGAAATCAGAACATGATCCAACACTTCCAGAATCGAGTACAGATAACCCTCATTCTGCGTGGATTTGCC
>JAHHSH010000084.1 GCA_020025345.1 Oscillospiraceae bacterium
GATGAGTCGGTGGAGCTGTGGGATAGTTATATGGAGGCCTGCCTTCATCCGGATCGCCGTATTTCTCCCAAGCACGCACTGCGTATCTCCAACAGTCTCAAGACCATCGGTGAGTCGCTCTTTAAGAACTGCGACCCCAAGGAGGCCAAGGCTTTGATGGAGCCGCTGCTGCGCCGGCTTCTGACAGCGACAGGCGATGACCGCTTTGTGCTGGTGGATACGCTGGCGCGTCTGCCGTATCGCTATCTTCCGCGGGAACGGCTGGAAGAGGTGACCTGTGCGCTGGCAGATATGTTGTCTGATGGCGAGATCAGCCTGCGTCTGGCAGTGCTCCGCTGCATGGAAAAACTGCATCATCTGCCGGAGGTCAGAGAGACAGTGGAGCGTGTGGTACGGGACTTTTCTGTGCCGGACGGCGAGAACGCCGATGCGCTCCACTATATGAAGCGTCAGGTGCTGGGATTGCCTACGGACATCCTCAGCAAGGAGGACGCCTCCCGGATGTATCTGAGTAACTTGAAGTGGGCCGTACACTGGACGGTGAAGCTGACGCAGGTGTATATGCTCTGCGACCACGCGAAAGCCCACCCGGAGACAGCGTTCCATACGGCTATGCATCTCTCTAACGTGCTGTGTGTCAGCGAACATCTGCCGGTGCGTAAGGCGGCCGGAGCGCGGCTTTTGGAAATCGCGCCTCTTTTGAGTGTGGATCACGCCAATGAGATCACGGTGGATCTGCTGCGCGAGCTGGAGACAGGACAGGATCAGATCTCCTATGTGGTGCCGCCTGTCTTGGGACGGCTCATGTGCCTGCTGCCGGAAAAGGAACTGTGGGAGGCAGAGCTGTTCCTGGAAAATCAGGTGCATGGTTCCGTGGTTCGCTCGGCCTGTATGTCGTTGCAGGTGGTGGGCGAGATGCTCAATACGCTGGACGAGAACGAGACGGAGATGACAGATCGGGCGCTGGGTCTTCTGATGATCGGCGTGAGCCACTATAAGGAGACGATTCACAGTACGGCGCTGCAGGTGCTCTGTCGCGATGTGCTGGGCAGCAGCCGCATCTCGCTGCAGCGCCGGGGGGCTATGCTGGTGCGGCTTCATAAGAAGCTGCTGACCATGCTGACGGAATCCCGCCCGGGGCAGCTGACCTTCTTCAATGCAGCTGCCATGCTCAACCACCTCTACCGCTTTATTGTGGAGTATCAGGTGCAGGTGGGGCCGCTGGAGTTCCCGGCACCGAAACCTGCGGCATTTTTCCCCGGTACCTTTGACCCCTTCTCTGTGGGACATCGTCAGATTGTGGAGGAGATTCGGAAACGGGGTTACGAGGTTTATCTGGCAGTGGATGAATTTTCGTGGAGCAAAATGCCCCTTCCCAAGCTCCTGCGCCGAAAGATCGCTGCCATCTCCACGGCAGATCAGTGGGACACGTATCTCTTTCCCGATGATGTGCCGGTGAATATCGCCATGCCGGAGGATCTTGCAAAGATGGCACAGCTGCTGCCGGGGCGAGAGGTCTGGCTGGTAGCCGGCAGCGATGTGATCTATAATGCTTCTGCCTACCGGGGGGAGCATCCCGGCGGTGCGGCGACCTATAACCATATCGTCTTTTGCCGCAATGGGCAGAGTGCGGATCGAAAGCCGCTGGAGGAGATCATTGAGGGACAGCTGAAAATCCTGTCTCTGCCGCCTTTCTTTGAATCGGTCAGTTCCAGCCGCATCCGTGAATTCATTGACCGTAAGCTGGATATTTCTATGCTGGTCGATCCGGTGGTGCAGTCGTTCATCTATGAACAGGGACTCTATATCCGCTCCCCAGAGCTGAAAAATGTCATGACGCGGCAAAAGATCTATTTCCGCTGCTTCAATAAGGCAGAAGAGGGATTGCCGGCGCCGATGACGGAAGCCATGTCTGCGGCGGCTAAGCCGCTGGGCGTTCTGCTGTGCGGACGGGAGGACGGCACCGTGCTGGGCTGGGCTGTAGGCCATACGCTGCAGGCTGCAGATCTCTATGACGTACTCCACTCCATTGAAGCGGCCAAATATGTGCGCCGTTACGCATCAGGGCGAATTTTGATGGTACACGAGGTGGCTTCTGCTGCGCAGCGCAATACCGAGGATTGCCGCGTACTCCTCAACGAATTGCTGGCGCGCAGTCTGGAGGGAGATCACACCTATGCACTGTGCCGCTGCGCTCCGGAGGATAAGGCACTGCGGGGCGCCTTGGATCAGATGGGTTTCGTGCCGGTGGCCAGCTGTAACGATATTTTTTATGTGGATATGCGTGCGCCTGTGATTTTACTGCAGGATGTGCTGCTGAGTCTGAAAAAGCCCCATCAAGACGACGCAGAGGTGAAGGCCGCTGTGATGGCAACCCGCCCGAAGCTGCGGGGTGCGTTGCTGCAGATGTTCCCGGGGAAACTCCTGCTGTGCTTCGACTCGGAGATGCTCAACCAAGCGGTTATGGAACGGGTGGAGCGCATCAACGGCGTGCGGGACGTGCCGGAGAATGTGCGTCGGCTGGGCCCCTATATGTGCGTTCCTTACGGCAAGATCCTCTCCAATGAGATCGTGCCCAACACGGTGACCAAGACGCTCCATGCGGAAAAGCGCTTTGCCCCGGATATGCGCAGCTTTGAGATCGTAGAATATCCCGGCTATTCCCCTTTGAAAAATCAGGTGCGTACCCTCAAATCCTTCCATCGGCCGGTACTTTTGGTGGATGACCTGCTGCATAAAGGCTACCGGATCGACAAGCTGGATCGGGTGTTCCGGGAGGAACATCTGGAGACGGAGCGCACCATCGTGGCAGTGATGTCCGGTTACGGACAGGATCTGATGCGGGTGCAGGGGCGAAAGGCGGAGTGTGAGTACTTCATTCCCAATCTCCATTACTGGCTGACGGAAAGCCTGCTCTATCCCTTTATCGGCGGCGACAGTGTCAGCGGCCGCTCTATTAAGGAACGGATGCTGCCTTCCATCAATCTGGTGCTGCCATACTACTATCCTAATTTTCTCGACGATGTAGATGATAAGGCTATTCGCATTTTCAGCCGTGTGGCGCTGGAGAATACGCTGGAGATCATGCGGATGCTGGAGCGCCGCCATCAGGAGATCTTTAATACAACATTGACGATTCGGCGTCTGCGTGAGGCGCTGCTGCAGCCCCGGCTGCCGGACGAGGGAAACTGTATGCACTATAATTTCCACCTGCCGGCCTCGGCCTATCTGGAGGAAAATCTGACCCGGATGCAGCGTATCTGCCGCAGGGAGGAGGACAGCGATGATCTATAAGAAATGGAAAGATATTTGCCTTTGCGGTGCGGCGGAGGAGATGCCCGTCGGCAGTGAGCCGGTGGCAAAGCCTTTTGCGCCAATGGTATTTTTGGTTCGCAGAAACGGCTTCAACAGCCGTGGACTCTACGCCATCACCGCGCTGGACGAGCTGGAGGAGACGGAGGGCATCCTGTGCCTGACAGCCCGGAAGCCCCGGCTGGAAGGTGAACTGGCGCAGCTGGTTTCGGAGCACGGTGCTACCGTGCTCAATACGGCCTTTTCCAACGCATTTCCGGTGCTGGAAACCTATCTCCACCCTAAGCGTGAGGGCTTACGGGTGACGTTGGTGGGCCTTGGCGATGTGGGTGGTACGCTGCTCACGGGGCTGAAACTCTTGGGGCGCGAGATCGATGAGATCGCCCTGTACGATCCCAACGAGACCATGTGCCGCCGCTATGAGATGGAACTCAACCAAGTCCTGCCGGAGCGGGCGGGGGAGAGAATGCCCCGCGTCACCATCTGCCGGGAGGAAGATCTTTTCCGCTGCGATCTTTTCGTGTTTACCGCCTCCCGCGGTGTCCCGGCTGTGGGCAGCGCTGTGCAGGATGTGCGTATGGCGCAGTTTGACGCCAACCGGGTCATGGTGGCCAGCTATGCCAAGATGGCCAGAGAGGCCGGGTTTACGGGGCAGTTCTGCCAAGTCTCCGACCCGGTGGATCACCTTGCAAGAGAGGTGTTTTTGTGCAGTAACCGCAACGAAGCTGGACAGCTGGACTTTGCCGGGCTCCTGCCGGAGCAGGTGCAGGGCTTTGGCCTTGGCGTCATGGCGGCACGGGCTGCCTACTATGCAGAGCGTGAGGGCGTTCCGTTTGAGAATGGCCGGGTCTACGGCCCTCACGGACAGGGGTTGGTGGTGGCCAACCGTGCCGACCAAGACTATGACAACCACCTTTCCTGCCGCTTGACAGAACTGACACGCACAGCAAATCTGGAAGTGCGGGAGCTGGGCTTCAAGCCCTATATTGCGCCGGGGCTCTCCTCGGCGGCCATCTCTATTTTGCAGCTGCTGCGGGGGGAGGAACACTACGGCGCCGTGCCGCTGGGTGGGGTCTACTTCGGCTGCCGCAGCCGCATGACAGCGCAGGGACTTCTGCTGCGCCGTGAATCCATTTGCCAGCCGCTGCTGGCGCGTTTGGAGGAGACCTACCGGGCACTGCAGGCCTTTGATTACCGATGAAGGGGCCTGTTGCACTGGTGCGGATCGGCACCACAGAGCGGATGGAGCGACTGCTCTCCTTTGCGCTGGAGGGCACAGCCGTAGAAACTGTGCCGCTGACGGCGGTGGAGCGCTTGCAGCGAAAGCGAGTGCTTTTTGCACTGGCACTGGACGACTTGGGGCCGGGGGAGGAATTTGTCCGCCTGCTGCGTCTGCTGCGGGGGAAGCCCCACTGCCTGCGGGGAAGTGTAGGCTGCATCCTTGTGGACGGCGAGGGAGAGCTGTATACCAAGGCTGCGGCGCAGGAATTGGCGTTGGCCGCCAACGGCGCGGGCTGCATGTTCCCGGGGAAGCCGCTGGTGGAGGGGACGGGCTCTCTCTATAACCAGCATATTCAGGCGAAGCGTCTGGGGCTGGATTGGGAGGAGACATATTTTCGCCGCGGCCGGGAACTGACAGATCGTCTTATAAACTTTCATGCGCCGAAATTTGAAAATCCGCGGGTGCTGATGCTCCACGCATCCGATCAGCGCCGATCTAATACGGTGTGGCTGGGGCGTGAGATCCTGCGGCGTCTGCCCGGGAATTTCCAAGCGCAGGAGATCTGCCTGCAAAATGGTGCGATCTATGACTGCCGGGGCTGCTCCTATGAGACTTGCCTTCACTTTTCGAAAAGCGGTACCTGCTTCTATGGCGGTGCTATTTCACAGGAAGTGCTGCCGGCCATTCGCAGCTGCGATGCCATGCTGTTTCTCTGTCCTAATTATAATGACGCGGTCAGTGCCAACATTATGGCACTTTTCAATCGGCTCACGAATCTTCTGGTGCAGCAGGAGCTGCTGGATAAGTACCTCTTTGGCGTGGTGGTTTCCGGCTATTCCGGCAGTGATCTGGTGGCCCGGCAGCTGCTGGGTGCCATGTGCTTTAATAAGACGGTGATGCTGCCACCGGAATTCTGCATGATGGAAACGGCGCACGACCCGGATTCCGCC
>JAHHSH010000085.1 GCA_020025345.1 Oscillospiraceae bacterium
TGGTTCTCAACGCGATTGCACTCTGCCTTTTTACCCCGGAAAAAGAGTTAGGCGGCGAGCGTGAGATACATACCGTAAGCGCCCATCACGGCGTAGATTGCACCCAGCACCAGCAGGATCATGCCGATGACCTTAAATCCAGTGGTTTCCTTCTTGTTGAGGAAACGCCGGGAATAGTACACCAGCAGGCAGGAGAGACCGGTGACGAGGGAAGTGCTGTGGACAGCCAGCGGGTTGCCCTTCAAAGAGGTATTGATGAGGATCACCATCACCAGCAGCACGCCGAAAGCCACGCCCAGTGCGATCTTCACCCACAGAGGCATCTGACTGGTGGACTGCTGCTGTGTGCTCTCCGGCTGTACCCGGTCGCGGACATGGTAGTCCGAGCCGTTCTTCTTCTGGTGTACGTTTTTGTTGGGGTTGCCTTTTGCCTTCTGGATGTTGCGCTGCATCTGGGCGTAATCCGAGGCACCATTCATTTTCGGGTTTTTCTTCTTTGCCATGGTTTGTCTCCTTTAACTTGCGTTGCTTTTTAAAAATCGAGACCGGCGAGATAGCGCCGGATCATATCCAGTGCATGGTGAGCAGCCGTTATCCGGACGCGCGTCCGTCCGGTGCCCAGAGATAAATGCCGTACGCAGGTGCCCTCCGGGGTGCTCAAGCCCACAAAGACGGTGCCCACCTCATTGCCACGATCGTCTCGGTCGGGCCCGGCCACGCCGGTGACCGATACGGCCAGATCTGCGCCGGTGATGCGCCGCGCGCCATCGGCCATGGCGGCAGCCACCGGCTCCGAGACAGCGCCGTAGGTATCCAAAAGTGCTTGCGGAACGCCTAAAACGGCGGCTTTCACTTCGTTTGTGTAGGACACCACGCCGCCGCGAAATACGGCGGAGGCGCCGGGTACGTCGGTGATGCGCTTGGCGATTAGGCCGCCGGTGCAGCTCTCGGCTGTGGCGCAGGTGCGGTGCTTTTCCTGTAAAAGCGCTACCACCGCGTGCTCCAGACCGGCGATGTTCTCGCCGTAGCAGTAGTCGCCCAAGAGACGGCGCACCTCTTGAAGCATCGGCTCCATCAGTTCGGCGCACGCCGCGTCGCTCTCGCCCTTGGCGGTCATGCGCAGCATCACCTCGCCGGTTTTGGCGTAGGGCGCCAGCGACGGATTCACCGCGTCATTCATCAGCGGCGCTAAAAGCTCCTGCACCTGCGGCTCGGATAAGCCGAAAATGCGGATGTCCCGGGACAGGATCACCTGCTTCGAGCGGCGGCGCAGCCACGGGAGCACTTGATGTTCCACCATGTAGCGGCACTCATGGGGCACGCCGGGGAGCATCATCACCGTGACGCCGTCCTCCTCAAAGCAGCAGCCGGGGGCTGTGCCCACCGGGTTGTGGAAAACTTCACATCCGGCGGGGAGGCAGGCCTGCTGACGGTTGCACTCCGGCATCGGGCGACGGAATACGGTGTCGAAGCAGTGGCGGATCTCCTCGAGAATCTCCGGATGAAAGACCAGCTCCCGCCCGAAGGCTTGGGCGACGATGTTCTTTGTCACATCGTCGTAGGTGGGGCCAAGGCCGCCGATGTAGATAATGAGATCGGCACGGCGGCGGGCAATGTCGGTGACGGAGTGCAGGCGCTGGACGTTGTCGCCCACAGCCGTGTGATAGAGGACGTCTACCCCCACCGAGGAGAGAGCCTCCGAGACAAACTGAGCATCGGTGTTGGCGATATTGCCCAGCAGCAGTTCCGTGCCCACGGCGATCAGTTCTGCGCGGAAATTCATGACATCGCTTCCTTACTGTAACTTCACTTTAACCACTTCGCGCTGCTCCATAGCGCGCTGGCAGAGACCTTCAATGTCCAGAACGGCCTCCAGTTCCCGCACTTCCTCCACCACGGGCTTGGTCTTGGGGTGGCGGGGAGTAAACACGGTGCAGCAGTCCTCGTAGGGCAGGATGGAGGTGTCGAACGTGCCGATGTGGCGGGCAATGCGGACAATCTCCTCCTTGTCCATACCGATGAGGGGACGCAGGACAGGAAGCTCGGTGACGTCGCCGCTGACGCGCAGAGCGTCCATGGTCTGGCTTGCCACCTGACCCAGGCACTCGCCGGTGACCAGCGACTTGCACTTGAGCTCCTTGGCCAGCATATCGGCAAGGCGCATCATAAAGCGGCGCATAATGAGGGTGAAATACTCCTCGGGGCAGTTGCGGCGGATCTCCTCCTGAATTTCGGTGAAGGGGATGATGAACACGTTCAGACGTCCCGTCCACTCCGTCAGCTCCTGTGCCAGCTGCAAAACCTTCTCCCGTGCCTGGTCGGAGGTGTAGGGAGGGGAGGCAAAGTGGATCATGTCCAGCTTCACGCCGCGCTTGGCGATCATGTAGCTGGAGACGGGGGAGTCAATACCGCCGGAGAGCAGGCTCACGGCGTTGCCGCCCATGCCGATGGGCAGGCCGCCGGCGGCGGGCTCTGCGGGGCCGTGGACATAGGCTGCATCCTCGCGCACCTCCACATAGACGGTGAGTTCGGGGTGGTGTACATCGACCTCCAGATGGGGGAAGGCGTGGTGGAGCTGTCCACCCACCCACTGGCTCAGCTGAATAGAGCCCATGGGGAAGGACTTGTCGGCGCGCTTACTCTCCACCTTGAAGCTGTGGGCAGCGCGCAGGCTGTCGCCCAGATAGAGCTTCGCCATCTCCAAAATGGCTTCCTTGGTCTTTTCGCAGGGGATGGAGCGGGTGATGGCGATGATGCCGAAGACGTGCTTGCACGCCTCGTAGGCACCCAAAAGATCGCACTTCTCCTCCTGCGGCTCCACGTAGATGGTGCTCTGGCGGGAGTAGATCTTGAACTTGCCGAACCGGGAAGTGCGGCGGCGGATATTGCTCATGAGTTTCATTTCAAAACTGCGGCGGTTCAGGCCCTTTAAGACCACCTCGCCCAGCTTGCATAGGATCATTTCCTGCATGGGATGCGTCTCCTTTTGATGGTGTAACGGCGGGGAAGGGGTGTTCCGCGCCGGAAAATATAAGAACTATGTTACCATATTATAAATGTGGGAAAAAAGCAAGTATTCTCACTTTAAAATATTGTTGCTGCGGTACTGAATGGCCTCCGCCAGATGGGCGGCGGAGATGTGTTCGCTGCCATCGAGATCTGCAATGGTGCGGGCCATGCGGAGGATCCGGTCGTGGCTGCGGCCCGTGAGGCCCATGCGATCAAAGGCATTTTTCATCAATCGCTCGCCCGCCTCGTCCAGCGCGCAGAACCGGCCGATCATGGGCGGCGTCATGTAGGCGTTGCAGCTGACGGAAGTCCCGGCAAAGCGGCGCTTCTGTATTTCCCGGGCGGCGTTGACACGGCCGCGGATGACCTCCGAGGGTTCCGGGGATTCCTTGCGGCGCATGGCCTCATATTCCACCGACGGCACGGTGATGTGCATATCGATGCGGTCGAGGAGCGGCCCGGAGATGCGGCGCATGTAACGCTCCACCTGCGCCTCCGAGCAGGTACACCGGCCGGAGGGGTGCCCGTACCAGCCGCAGCGGCAGGGGTTCATGGCGCACACCAGCATGAAGCGGCTGGGCAGTGTCAGCGACCCGGCGGCACGGGTGATGGTCAGCGCGCCGTCTTCCAGGGGCTGGCGCAGTGTCTCCAGCGCTGTTTTATCAAATTCCGGCAGCTCGTCGAGGAAGAGGATACCGTTGTGGGCAAGGGAGATCTCGCCGGGTTTCGGTACGGTGCCGCCACCGGAGAGGGACACGGAGGAGGCGGTATGATGGGGCGAACGGAAGGGCCTGCGTGTGATCAGCGGGTGGCGGGGGTCGGTGAGTCCTGCCACGGAGTAGACCTCCGTTGTTTCCAGCGATTCCTGCTGCGTCATATCCGGCAGGATGGAGGGAAGACGCCGTGCCAGCATGGATTTACCGGAGCCGGGGGAGCCGATCAGCAGCACGTTGTGTCCACCGGCGGCGGCCACCTCCAGTGCCCGTTTCACGTTCTCCTGTCCCATGACATCGGCGAAGTCCGGCATGGCGGGAAGACCGTCAGAGCTGGGAACCCAAGACTTGGCAGGCACAATAGGCACATCTCCGGCAAGGTGGGCGGCCAGCTCGGTCAGTGTCTTTACCGGGTAGACAGTGATACCCTCTGCCAGCGTGGCCTCGGCGGCGTTCTCCGCCGGGACGTAGAGCTCCCGGATCCCTAACCGCTGGGCGCACAGCGCCATAGGTAGTACGCCGGTGATGGGACGCAGCGCCCCGGCAAGGCTCAGTTCGCCCACAAAGGCGGCGTCGCGGGGCAGCGGGGGCAGCGCTTCGGCGGCGCAGAGGATGCCCAGCGCCATAGGCAGGTCGTACACCGTGCCCTCCTTGCGCTGGGAGGCGGGGGCCAGATTGACGGTGATGCGGCTCACCGGGAATTTTCCGCCGCAGTTTTTGATGGCGGCCCGGACGCGTTCCCGCGCCTCCCGTACGGCGGCGTCGGGCAGACCCACCACATCAAAGGCGGGTAAGCCGCCGGACAAAAAGCACTCCACGCTGACCTCATAGCCGCGCAAGCCGTTTAAGCCCAGCGAACGCACACTGACGACCATACCGTCCACTCCTTTCCGCCCTGTGGATAAGATAAATACATCATACCATAAAACCTACAAAGGTGGAACAGATTTATGAAAAAACGAGGGAAAATATGGATGCAAGACGAACTTTTCTCATATTTTCCACAAACAGAGGAATCATTATGGCTAAAAAAGAGAGGGGGGCGTAATAATTTTTGTGCACGATGAAGAAAAAATGTTAAAAAGGCGATATCTACAAAAAATAACATTTACAGCGGCAGTAAACTGTGATATTATCTGTGATGCTAAATATTCCGTACATATTTGTTTTATAAAGAGTAAAACGTATGTGCGGGACGTTAATATTAAGGAGGCTCGTTCTATGGAAAGAAAAATGAAGTCCATGGATGGCAACAACGCTGCCGCTCACGTGTCCTACGCGTTTTCGGAAGTTGCTGCAATCTATCCTATCACTCCTTCCAGCCCCATGGCTGACTTCGTGGACCAGTGGTCTGCAAACGGTCTGAAGAATATCTTCGGCACCAAGGTCAAGGTTGTGGAGATGGAATCTGAGGCCGGCGCTGCCGGTGCTGTGCATGGTTCTCTGGGCGCCGGTGCCCTGACCACCACCTACACCGCATCCCAGGGTCTGCTGCTGATGATCCCCAACATGTACAAAATTGCCGGTGAGCAGCTGCCCTGCGTGTTCCACGTCAGCGCTCGTACCGTGGCTACCCATGCGCTGAATATCTTCGGTGATCACTCCGACGTTATGGCATGTCGCCAGACTGGCTTTGCCATGCTGTGCGAAGGCAACGTGCAGGAAGTTATGGACCTGAGCCCTGTGGCTCATCTGGCTGCCCTCAGCGGCAAGGTTCCCTTCATCAACTTCTTCGATGGTTTCCGTACTTCCCACGAGA
>JAHHSH010000086.1 GCA_020025345.1 Oscillospiraceae bacterium
AGCAGCAACAGCGCAGCACAAAGAAAACTTCCTACCCGTTTCATGGCTGTTTGCCCCTTTCTATGCAAAGACACCGCACGATTTAATCCACGAATCCCTCATCGGGCGTATTGATCAGATCCTCAAAGGTGACGTCTGCGACTTTCAGCACCTCTTCCAGCACCGCCAGCGCCTCGGTTGCATCGGCAGGCAGGCTATTGATATTGATGTCCCTTTGATCGGTGGTCAGATCAATGCGCATATCCTGTACCGTGGGGCGTACTGCTCCGATGACTATCTGACCGGCACCATTCTGGATATCCCGCTCCAGCGCTTCGTAGAAGGCAGTGGCCTCCTCCTCTGTCAGAGTCATGTGCACATCCTTTCCATTTCCATAGAGCTCCGCATAGCCGCCCCACAGGTGCTCCTGCTCTGTCAGCGGATAGGCCCGGCCGGTAATGCGGGTGCGGCGGATTTCCTCCTGATTGAGCATCTGCTCCAGCGCAGCCTTCAGCTCCGGTGTATTCCGGACCTGCTCCTCATCCAAATTATAGGTGCGATACATGGTGGTTCCGTTTTTCAAGTCATAACGGATAAAAATGCTGAACCAGCCATTTGCGTAATCAGTGCGCTCACCATAGTTCAAAATGGCCTTGTGGCCCTCCAGTACCGCCGCGATGACCTCCGGGTCGGCGCAATACTGATCCGACGGAATATAATTATCCATGCTGGCAGACATGGCCACATTCTCCACATCCTCCTGTTCCGGGATGCGGTTGGTAAAGCCCGTGGGATCCATCTTGGTCACAATACACACCACCATCAGCACCACGCCCACGGCGACGGCACCCTTCCAGCCGCTTTTGAACACCTTGAAGGACTTGGAAATCACCATGGCGGCGGCAAAGTAGCAAATCGCGCCCATGATCACCAGGCAGACAATCAGCAGCGGCAGCTGCAGATAGTTGCTGTTCAGCGAGAGGATGAAGTAGAGGCCCAGTCCCAGAGCAAGGCCGCCCAGCAGGGCGATTCCATAGCGGAAGATGGGCTTTGCCCAGCCAAAGGCCACCGGATCGGCGGCAGATTCACTGGCGCGCCGACGATAAAGTACCCAAGAGAGCACCAGCAGCACCACGGCGACTACGGTGTAGATCACCAGCGTCTGCCATGTTTCGCCGCCCAGGCAGCGGGGCAGCACTCTGCCCGAATAGAGCTCCTCCCGCTGGACAGAGGTAAGCACGCCCGTGGGGCTGCGAAAATACCTGTCGCTGAGTGTGTCCACCAGCTTCATCACCGGGGTGCACCACATCACAGCGTCCGAGGGGGAAGCCGTCCTATAACCGAAGTAGAACAGGCCGCCCAGCGCCTGGAGCAGCATCTGCACCACCCAAACAAAGCAGTTGAGCGCGCCGTACAACACCGGCACTGCCAAGAGCCAGCCGGTGAACATACAGCACACTACGGCCATGGAGAAAAAGATGATATCCAGCATCGTGGATACCGCCAGCCACACCAGCACATCCATCGGCGCCGTGGAGCCGGTCAGTGCCTGCACCAGCAGTGTCAGCAGCGCCACGAACACATTGGCCACCACGAACATCCCCAGTGCCGAGGCCACATGGGAGGCAAAGTGCGTGGTGCGGCGCACCGGCAGGCTGTGCATCAAGCCCACGGAGCGGCTGTTGGTGAGGTAGGAGAACACGGCCATGGCCATCATACAGCCAAACACCAAGGCAATGGCAATAGCCGCAGGCATCATCTCATAGATGGTATCGCCTGCAAAATAGTCCCCGGAGCCAATGCCGAAGAATTTCGCCTCCGTCCACTGGGTCAGCGGCAACGACATCCAGACGGCCGTATAGGCGAACAGCACCGGCCAGTAGCGGCGAATATCCGTGCGGATCAGCGTTTTATTAAAGAATGATGTCCCGGACCGCATAGTCCTCCCCTCCCATCTCATAGATAAAGATCTCCTCCAGCGTCAGAGGAATGGCCTCCAGCACCACAGGATCGCAGATCTGCATTCTGCGTGTGATCTCCGCAGCGTTGCCACGGATAATATAGGTATACACACGACCCACATGGGCGCGGTGCAAAATATGCAGTTCGCAGGGCAGCTGGGGCTCCTCCGCCGTTGGATAGACCACCTGCAGCTTCACCGTGTTGTCCTGCAGCTCTGCCAAAGAGCGCTCCAGCAGCACCTTACCCTTGCTCATAATACCCACATGGTCGCACACGTCCTCCAGCTCGCGGAGGTTATGGCTGCTGACCAGCACCGTGGTGCCGCGCTCTGCCACATCGCCCAGCAGCAGCGACCAGACCTGCCGGCGCATCACCGGGTCAAGGCCGTCCACCGGCTCGTCGAGGATGAGATACTCCGGCATACAGCACATGGTCAGCCAGAACGCCGCCTGCTTCTGCATACCCTTGGACATACGGCGGATCATCTGGTGATCGTCGAGGGGAAACACCTCCCGCATCTTCTGATACCGCGTCCAGTCGAAGGTGGGGTACATTCCGGCATAGAGCTTCGCCATCTCGGCGATAGACGCCTGGGGGAAATAGTACCAATCGTCACTGATTACGGTAAGCCGCTGTTTCACGGCAGGATTTTCATAGATGGGTTCGCCTTCCAGCAGTACCTCGCCGCTGTCGGCCCGATACACGCCGGTGAGATGACGGATAATGGTGGACTTGCCGGCGCCGTTGGGGCCTACCAGACCGTACACCGCGCCCTTCGGCACCGTCATATTCGTCCCGTCCAGCGCACGGAACCCGTCAAACGTTTTTACCACATTTTTTGCTTCCAGCATCAGCTATTGCCTCCTTCCCACAGAGCCGCCCACTCTGCGGCGGTCATTCCCAAACTGCGCAGCTCCTCCCGCAGCGGACGGAGCTTCTCCTCCACCTCAGCGCGGCGCTGCGTATTTTGCTGCTGCAGCTCCTCTACAAACGTACCCTTACCACTGACGGAAACCACATAGCCCTCCGCCTCCAGCTGCCCATAGGCTCGCTGGATCGTGTTGGGGTTGATGGCCAGCTCCATCGCCAGTGATCGCACCGACGGCAGCTTATCCCCCGGCTGCAATACGCCGGTGACCATCAGCTTGCGCAAGCCGTCCCGCACCTGTTCGTAGAGGGGGCGGGTGTCCCGGTAATCCAGATGGATCACACGTCCTCACTCCTTTCCAAGTGTACTAATCGTATTAGTACACTTAAATTATCACGGCAGAGGGCGTCTGTCAAGGGGCAGGGCGGATTTTCCCCGAAAAAGTTTCCCCGCCGTATGGCAGCCCACAGCACCGGGGCATACTATACCTATCTAATATAGAAAGGAGCGATCCTATGAACGCAACCATTGACCGGCAGGCGTGCCTGCGGTGCGGATTATGCGTGTCTCTCTGCCCCGATGTCTTTTCCCTGCAGGAGGGCGAAGCGGCGCAGGCCATCACCGAGGCGGTACCGGAGGACTGCCTGGTAGACGTACAGGCAGCTGCGGACAGCTGTCCCACCTCCGCCATTGTGCTGCACTGACACCTCCTCCCTGCCGCCGGTGGGAAAATCCCATCGCCGGTGGGGCGGAGAGGCACGGCTTGGCTGCATTTTTGCGGAAAACAGGCACTTTTTTGAAAATAATTCTTTACAATCGCCCACTCCTGTGTTATTCTTTTAAAGAACGAGAATATGCGTCATTTGCCCCTTACTTAGTCCTGCGGAGCTTCACCCTCCGCCCACTCAGTCTGCGGGCGCACATAAAAGAAAGGTGGAAAAACACTATGATGCAGAAAGAGCAGAAGACTTCTATCATTGAGTCCAACCGTACCCACGCAACCGATACCGGCTCCCCCGAGGTTCAGGTCGCTATCCTGACCGAGCGGATCAGCCAGCTGACCGCCCATCTGAAGGTTCATCCCCACGACTTCCACAGCCGTCGCGGTATGCAGATGATGATCGGTAAGCGCCGTCGTCTGCTGGACTACCTGGCCAAGAAGGACATCGAGCGTTATCGTGCTCTGATCGCCAAGCTGGGTCTGCGTAAGTAAGCGAAAACAGGGTGGTGTGCTGCGCGCACCACCCTTCTTTCACATTTTCCCTGCCGCGTATGCGGGGCCTACAAAGCCTTTAGCAGTTGAAATTGGGCCAAATTTCTCCTCTTTTGACCTGATTTCAAGTGCTAAATGGTTGGCTCCACATACGACACAAATTTTTAGAAAAGGAGCAACAACCATGTCTACTATCATTACCAAAAGACAGTTCCCCAACTATCGCAAGTACACCATGGATCTGGCCGGCCGTCCTTTGACGCTGGAGGTGGGCAAGCTGGCTGAGCTGGCTAACGCCGCCGTCATGGTCACCTACGGTGAGACCTGCGTGCTGTGCGCTGTCACCGCTTCCGCCCGTCCCCGCGACGGCATCGACTTCTTCCCCCTCAGCGTTGACTTCGAGGAGAAGATGTACTCCGTGGGCCGCATCCCCGGCAGCTTCAACCGCCGCGAGGGTCGCCCCGGCGAGAAGGGCATCCTGACCAGCCGTGTCATCGACCGCCCCATCCGTCCCCTGTTCCCCCACGATTTCCGCAATGACGTGTCCGTGATGTGCACCGTCATGAGCGTTGACCACGACTGCTCCCCCGAGATCTGCGGCCTGATCGGTACTTCCGCAGCGCTGGCTATCTCCGACATTCCCTGGAACGGCCCTGTCGGCGCCGTGAAGATGGGTCTGGTGGACGGCAAGCTGGTCATCAATCCCGATTCCGAGATGCGCAAGGTCAGCGATCTGGACGTGACCGTGGTCTCCACCGGCAAGAAGGTTGTTATGATCGAGGCCGGTGCCAACGAAGTGCCCAACGACGTGATGTTCGAGGCCATCAAGACCGCACACGAGGAGAACCAGAAGCAGATTGCCCTCATCAACCAGATGGTCAGCGAGATCGGCAAGGAGAAGTTCGACTATCCCCACGCCGATTTCGACGAGGAGCTGTTCAACAAGATCGTCGAGGCTACCATGGACGACGCCAAGGCTGCCATGGACACCGACGACAAGAACGTCCGCGAGGCTCGCTGGAACCAGCTCATCGAGAAGTGGCATGACCTCTTCCTGGAGGACTATCCCGAGATGGATCAGTATCTGGATGAGATCACCTATAAGTTCCAGAAGAAGATCGTGAAGGCTTGGCTGCTGGAAGGCCACCGTGTGGACGGCCGCGCCAAGAACGAGATCCGTCCTCTGGCTGCCGAAGTGGGTCTGCTGCCCCGCGCTCACGGTTCCGGCCTGTTCACCCGTGGTCAGACCCAGGTGCTCAGCGTCGCTACCCTGGATACCCTGTCCGCCAACCAGAAGCTGGACACCATCTGGGAAGAGACCGAGAAGCGCTATATGCACCACTACAACTTCCCCGGCTACTCCGTCGGCGAGGCAAAGCCCGCCCGCAGCCCCG
>JAHHSH010000087.1 GCA_020025345.1 Oscillospiraceae bacterium
GCGTCATGGTCAACTCCGGCTTCCTCAATGGTATGACCGTGAAGGAGGCCATCCCTGCCATGAAGAAGTGGCTGGCTGACAATCATCTGGGCAAGGAAAAGGTGAACTATAAGCTGCGCGACTGGGTGTTCTCCCGTCAGCGTTACTGGGGCGAGCCGATTCCTCTGGTTCACTGCGACAAGTGCGGCTGGGTGCCGGTTCCCGAGAGCGAGCTGCCTGTGGTGCTGCCCCAGGTGGACAGCTATGAGCCCACCGACGACGGCGAAAGCCCCCTGAGCAAGATGACCGATTGGGTCAATACCACCTGCCCCTGCTGCGGTGGCCCCGCCAAGCGTGAGACGGATACCATGCCCCAGTGGGCCGGTTCCAGCTGGTATTTCCTGCGCTATATGGATCCCCACAACGACAAGGAGCTGGTCAGCAAGGAGGCTGAGGAGTACTGGGGCCCTGTGGATTGGTACAACGGCGGTATGGAGCATACCACGCTGCACCTGCTCTACAGCCGCTTCTGGCACAAGTTCCTCTATGATATCGGCGTTGTCCACACGCCTGAACCCTATCAGAAGCGTACCAGCCACGGTATGATCCTGGGCGAGGGCGGCGAGAAGATGTCCAAGTCCCGCGGCAACGTGGTGAATCCCAACGACATCGTGGCGCAGTACGGTGCCGATACCATGCGTCTGCACATCATGTTCATCGGTGACTTTGAAAAGGCTGTCTCCTGGTCCAACGAGGCCGTGAAGGGCTCCAAGCGCTTCCTGGATCGCTGCTGGAATCTGATGGACCACATGACCGACGATGAGGCCATCAGCGCCAAGAACGAGAGCATCATCCACAAGACCATCAAGAAGGTGACCGCCGACATCGACGGCCTGAAGATGAATACCGCCATTGCCGCACTGATGGCCATGGTCAACGACTTCTATGCCAACGGCTGCAGCAAGGGCGATCTGGAGCAGCTGATGCTGATGCTCAGCCCCTTCGCACCTCACATGGTAGAGGAGATGTGGGAGCTGACCGGCTATGCCGCCAAGTACGGCAAGATGGCCATGCAGATGTCCTGGCCCACCTACGATGAGAGCAAGACGGTGGATGCCCAGGTAGAGATGGCTGTACAGGTCAACGGTAAGCTGAAGGGCACGGTGGTCATGCCCACTGACAGCGAACAGGATGCTGTTGTGGCTGCTGCTATGGAGATCGAGAAGGTGAAAAAGGCTACCGAGGGTATGTCTTTGGTCAAGACGATTTTGATCAAGAATAAGCTGGTAAACCTGATCGTGAAGCCTGCCAAGTAAGAAAAGGTAAATTCTTTTCCGAGAATTACAGAAAAAGAGGAGAGATTTCAAAAAATCTCTCCTCTTTTTTGAGAAGATTTGAAAAAACAACTTGACATTAGGGAGCAAAATAGATATAATTCTTTCTGTTAAAGTCATGTCTTATGACTCTTAAAGAGTATCCTGGATTTAGCCGGATACATCGGAGGGAGGGAAAATAAATGTCCGAAATTCATGTTAAGGAAGGCGAGTCTCTGGACAGCGCTCTGAAGCGTTTCAAGAGAAGCTGCGCCAAGGCCGGTATTGTTGCGGAGGTGCGCAGAAGAGAGTGCTATGAGAGCCCCAGCGTTAAGCGCCGCAAGAAGTCTGAGGCTGCCCGCAAGAATAGAAACAAGAGATATTATTAATCTGTTTCCACAAGAAGCTGAACCATTTGGTTCAGCTTCTTTCTTTTTTTGCGCTGGGAAAGAGTTCGGGCAAGAGATCCTCTGCTTCCGGCAGCATGATGAGGGCTTCTTCAATTCCAGTATTCTGCGCCAGAGCCAGCTTTCGCGCCATTGTGTCGCCGTCATCAAAAAGGGTAAAGGTGGTGACGCCGTTTTGCGTCCTTGTAAAATATCGGGCGCACAGTTCGGAGGAGAAAAAGACGGGGCGGCCTGCCATGCGCTGCCGCAGCTCATCCAGCGACAGCGGCGTACCGTTGCCGCTGGGGCAGGGCAGGGGGAACTCCATAGCCAATCGCTGCAGATCCAATGCCAGACGCTGGGGCGTGAATTGGGCGGCTGCCTCCGATAGACGTTCCTCTAAGCTGCCGCCGGAGATGGCGGTGCAGAGGAGAATGGTGGCGCGTGATGTGGCCGTGGCATAGGCCTCCGGGACGAGAAGGCGATATCCAGAGGACAGGAGAATACGCTCCAGCTGCCGGCACAGTATACTTAAATCGTTTCGATAGGGCTGCTCGAAGTCCAGTACCACCCCGGAAAAATGGCGCTGTGTGCAGAGATAGAGAAGCTCCCGGCACAAGGGCATCGGCTGGGGCAGGGGTGGGGCATTTTTATCGGAAAGGGACAAAAGACCACCCCGGAGCCGGGGCGGCAGCGGACGGGAGAGCAGATGCCCGCCTTCGCCGATGCGGCAGGCTACATGGACCAGGCGGCGTGTATACTGCCGTGCGGTGTCCAGCCGGTCCGGCGTGGCGGCGAGATAGAGCTGCAAACGGATCACCTCTTGTATTCAAATGGCTTTAATGGTACACTATATAAAGAAGACTATGTGAAAAGAGGATCCTATATGCGTTTTTCTTTGGTGCCCCACCGGCTCTTTGCCGACTACACTCAGATCACCCCGGAGCTGTTGCAGGCCAAGGGGATTCGCCTGCTGCTCAGCGACTTGGATTTTACGCTGGCACCTAAGAGCGTCCGAGACCCGGATGAGCGGATCTTTGCGTGGATCAAGTCCTTGCAGGAGGCCGGGATTCAGGTGATGATCCTCTCCAATAACCGTTCGCCTGTCCGCGTGGAACGGTTTTGCAAGGACTTGGGGATCACCTATGTGGGACACGCAGGAAAGCCGTCCACACGCGGTTTCCGGGAGGCCATGGACAAGGTCGGCGTCACGGAGAAAGAGACGGCGATGCTGGGCGATAAGCTGCTCACTGATGTGCTGGGCGCACGCCGTGCCGGTGTGTGGGCACTGATGGTGGAGCCGCTGGGCGGTGCTGTAGGACCGTGGCAGAAGGTGCTCCACGCGCTGCAGGCACCCTTCAAGGCGATGAGAAAGGAATGAGTGCAATGAACCACTGGAATACTGTAAAAGCGGCACTGGAGAGGGCAGGGCTGGACGCTGTACTGCTGAGTGGAAAGTCCAATCGTTTCTATGCCACCGGCTTTAATGCAGATGAAGAGGGAGGTATAGCGCTGGTAACCCGGAAAGGGAACTTTTTCTTCACTGACTCACGCTATATGGAGGCGGCAGAGTCCCAGATCGAAAACACCGCTATCGGCTGCATTGACAGAGATCACAGCTATATGGACTGGATCAACGAGGCGCTGGAACTCTCCGGAAGCAAGATCGTGGGCTTTGAAGAGCAGGAGATGACGGTAGCGGATTTTCGGGCCTATGAAAAAGGGCTGCACTGTACCTTGCAGGAGGCGTCTGGCCTGCTGCAAGTGCTGCGTCAGACAAAGGACGAGGAAGAGCTCCGGCGCATGGAAAAGGCGCAGGAGATCGCAGAGGAGGCGTTTTCACAGCTGCTTCGTGAGCTGCGCCCCGGCATGACGGAGCGCCAGTTGGCGGCAAGGCTGCAGTATTTGGCGATTTCCGGTGGTGCGGAAAAAATGTCGTTTGATACCATCGTGGCCAGTGGCCCCAATGGCAGTATGCCCCACGCGGTTCCCACCGATCGTGCCGTGCAGGAAGGGGAGTTTATCACCTTCGACTTTGGCTGTGTCTACGGCGGATACTGCTCGGATATGACACGTACAGTGGCGCTTGGACAGGTAACGGAGGAGATGGAAAAGGTCTACCACATCGTGCAGCAGGCACAGCAGGCTGGTTTTGCAGCTGCCTGTGCCGACATCACGGGACGGGAGATGGACGCTGCGGCACGGCAGGTGATCGAGGATGCCGGATACGGCGAATACTTCGGCCACAGTCTGGGTCACAGCTTGGGCATTGAGATACACGAGAACCCCACCGCTTCGCCGAGAAATGACCAGCCGCTGCCGGAGGGGGCCGTGCTCAGTGTGGAGCCGGGAATCTATCTGCCGGGGCGGTTCGGTGTTCGGATTGAGGACGTGGTGGTGCTGAGAAAAGACGGCTGCCGTGATCTGATGGAGATGACGCGGGAATTACAGTGTCTCTAAGCCGATTTTTCCGGGAAAAAACGGAAAAAGTGCCGTAAAGCACTTGCCAAACTACGGCATATCGTGTAGAATAAAAAGGCCGCTTTGGCATAATCATATTTCGTAGAAATACGTAGGATACTTTTTCATAAAACGGGAGGATACTAATATGGCAACAATTACTGCTGGTGATTTCAGAAATGGTAAGACTTTTGAGATGGACGGCAAGGTGATGCAGGTGGTGGAGTTCCAGCACGTGAAGCCCGGTAAGGGCGCTGCATTTGTTCGCACCAAGATGCGCAACGTGGTGACCGGTGCTGTGACCGAAACTTCTTTCAACCCCACTGCTAAGTTCGAGGAAGCTTTCGTTGAGCGTAAGGATATGGCTTACAGCTACAACGACGGTGATTTGTACTACTTCATGGATCAGGAGACCTTCGACATGGTGCCTCTGGGCAGAGAGCTGCTGGGCGATGCATTCCGCTTCGTCACCGAGAACACTGTCTGCAAGGTGCTGAGCTACAAGGGCAACGTGTTTGGCCTGGAGTGCCCCAACTTCATGGAGCTGGAGATCACTGAGACCGAGCCCGGTCTGGCCGGCAACACTGCTACCAACACTCTGAAGCCCGCTACCGTGGAGACCGGCGCTGAGGTGAAGGTACCTCTGTTCATCAACATCGGTGACAGAATCACCATCGATACCCGTACCGGTGAGTATCTGAGCCGCGCAAAGTAAGGAACGATTTTTTCACATCTTGATCGTTGAGAAAGGAGCATAAACATGGAAATTACTGAAAAGGTTGCCTATCTGAAGGGCCTGGCTGAGGGTCTGGCTCTGGATACCGAGTCCAAGGAGGGCAAGCTCTTCGCCGCCATCATCGATGTGCTCGACGAGATGAGCGAGAAGATGCTGGATCTGGAAGAGGCTATGTACGACATGGAGGACGGTCTGGACGCTGTCAGCGACGATCTGTCCGAGGTGGAAGAGGCCATCTTCGAGGATGACGATGACGACGAGGATGAAGATTACGACGGCGAATGGTTTGAGACCACCTGCCCTGCCTGCGAAGAGGAGATTCTCTTCAACGAGGACGAGCTGGAAGCCGGCGAGATCCTGTGCCCCAACTGCGGCGAGAAGCTGGAGTTCGATCTGTCTGATCTGGTTTCCGACGAGGACGAGGAAGACGACGACTAAGTCATCTCTGCATATGCTGAAAA
>JAHHSH010000088.1 GCA_020025345.1 Oscillospiraceae bacterium
GCAACACCCAGCTATTTCGTGGTGAAGTGACAAAAATTTACCTCCGGGGCAGCCCCAAAAACTGCCCCGGAGGGGCGGCCTTTGGGGTTCCCTGGAGACGCCCGGCACAGGGAAGCGATGACGACTTCCCACCACCCATCCCAAAGGAGAAAACAGTATGAAACAAGCAAAACAGCCAAAACAGCCGCGAACCCTAAAAATTGATTTCCAATGGAAGCAGGTGCTCCCGCTTTTGTTGGCGGTGGTGCTGACTGCATTGGCAGCCGTTTGGGCCAATCAACCGCAAGATGGCGAGGCGGCTACTTCGGCCAGCCTAAAGGAATTTGTCCCGGCGAAGGTAGTGTCGGTGCTGGAGGAAGATCTGGCACCGGACACATGGACAGAGGGACTGCGGCTGGGCCATCAAGTGCTGGCGGTGCAGCTGCAGGGCGGCGAATTTAAGGGGCAGGTCTTGGATGCGGCAAACTTCCTCAGCGCCTACTATAATATTGATGTAAAGGCCGGGGATCGCGTGCTGGTTCGTCTGGATGTGGACGAGGTCGGCCAGCCCTATATCATCTCTGTCTACAACTACTATCGTCTGCCGGTCATGGTAGGGCTGATCGTGGTGTTCTTTGCACTGCTGTTGCTGTTGGGAAGAGGGAAGGGCCTGCGGGCCCTGCTGGGACTTCTCTTTACATTGGGCGCTCTTTGGTATCTGCTGATTCCGCTCCTGCGGCGCGGCTGGCCTACCATTCCAAGCACGATCCTCATCGTGGCGTTAACGGCGGCGGTGACGCTGATCCTGCTGACAGGGTACACCCGTAAGACGCTCTGCGCCGTGATCGGCTGTATCGGCGGCGTAGCGGCAGCGGGTCTGATGGCAGGATTGGTAGGAACCATCACACCAATCAACGCCTTTCAGATGCCGGAGGCGGAGGACCTGGTGCTCCGTGCGGCGGATGATGGATTGAAAATCAGTGGATTGCTGGTTAGCGGAATCCTCATTTCTTCGCTGGGCGCAGTGATGGATGTGGCTATGTCCATCGCCTCTGCCTGCAGTGAGCTGGTAGCGGTGAATCCGAAGATGGATCGCAAGCAGGTGTTCCGTTCCGGAATGAATATCGGCAGAGATGCCATGGGCACCATGGCCAACACGCTGATTCTGGCCTTTACCGGTGCGTCCCTCAATACGCTGATCCTGTTTCAGGTATTCGACTATCCTGTCATCCAGCTGCTGAACACCGATATGCTGGTGATTGAACTGATGCAGGGAATATCCGGTTCCATCGGCATTTTGCTGACGGTTCCTCTGGTGGCGGCGGTCAGTGCATGGCTCATGCCGTTCAAGGATCGGAAAAAGTGATGTGTCTTGGAAGAAAGACCCAATGGAACAATAACGCCATCCAAAATAGCCAAAGTGCCATATAGAAGGAGGCTTTTTAAGTGAAAATAACGAGAATAAAACAACTGATGCGCGGTGCCTTTGCGCTGGTTCTGGTATGCTTTCTGCTGCCTGTAACTGCGCTGGCTGCCGAATTCAGTGTGGACAGTATGCAGTTGGGGCCGAAAGGCTTTACCACGCAGCTGGGAGGTATGGATCGAGCACAGAGCGTGAATCTGGCAGAGTATAAGACCGATGGCAAGGCCGGGACCGGCAGCATTTCCTGGGACCCTGCCACCCAGACCATTACGCTGGATAATGCCCAGCCTGTGGCGAACGACGAGACAGTGGCCGTTCTGGACTTTAACTGTGAGCCGCTGGAGACCATTACGCTTCACCTCAAGGGCGAGAATGTGATTAACACCACCGGCAATCCCAATGCAGACGCGCTGCGTTTCGATACCAATGTGATCATCGAGGCAGAGCCGGATGCTTCTTTGGAGATTGTGGGCGACCGAAACGGCATCTATATGCCGAGCGGTACGCTGACGGTGAAGAGCGGTACGGTGAAGATCGACGTCAAGGGTACTGGTCTTAATGTGGGGAAGGACATCGTGCTGGAGAAGGATGCAGTGCTGGATGTGACGTCTCATGAGGACGCTGCCATTCTGGCAGTGAACGGTACCGTGCAGATTGGTTCCGGTAAGGTGTCGGTCTGCTCCGCATCCAAGGTTCCCGCCATTGTGGGACGTACCAGTGGTGTGACAGATACCGCCGAGCGTGCAAAAGATCATATCGTTCTGGCGGAGGGTTTGCAGGCCAAGGGCTACAAGATCGTGACCGGTCAGTGGCAGGAGGCAGGCGACAGTACCTTCTATGCAGATACGGTCTTTGCACCGGAGAAGACTGCGCTGGATGAAAACGGCTTACTGCCGAATGGTACCAAGGTACCCAGCAAGGTGCAGATCACGGTCAGCGATGAAAAGCCGGTAGATCCCGAGAAGCCTGTGAATCCGGAAAATCCCGAGAATCCCCAGAACCCCGATTCTCCTCAATCCGGAGATAAAATGCCGATGACAATGCTCATCGTATTGCTGGTCGTTTCTGCGGTGGCAATCTGTGTGCTGGTTATCTGCAAGCGAAGAAAGGCCTAAGTGTTGCCGATGAGCAGCAGACCATAGAAAATGCGGACAGCCGAAAAGGCTGTCCGCATTTTTGCGTAGAGGATTCGCTTGGATGGATATAGCCATGCAGTAAAAACTATAGGAAAAGCCCCGTTCGCCTTTCTGACGAACGGGGCTTACTTTATTTGATTTAAAAGAGACACTCCACAGATGTGAAACCGCATCCACAGTGCTGAAGAGCAGCGGAATTATTGAGGATTTTCTGCCGGAGCGGAAGTCTCTGCGTTGACCGCTGCTGTCACTGTTGAGGAGACCGTTTCCTTGGCTGCGGCATCGGCACGTCCGGCAGCATAGGCCGAATTTTTGGCGTCCTCCAACTGCTGGGCGTGTTTCTTTTCCACGGCAGCGGCAGCCTTTTCCGTACGGCGCTTACGAATACGGTTCGCGATGGAGCGATAGCTGCAAAAGAGGATTAGCGCTGCCATCAGCACAAGACCGATCCAACCGGGAATGCGAATATGCCAGAAGTCGTGAATGGTGAAGTGCTCGTAGAGCATCCCCAGATAGTAGAGAAACAATCCGCCTACAATGGAGAGAATGCCCAAGATCAGCTCTATCACCGCCCAAACACGGTGTTTTTTATGCTGAAAGAGGCCGAGAAGCAACAGCGCCGCCGCTGCCAGAAACAGTGCCGGAGACTGGGCATAGAGAATATAAGCCAAATTATCCATCATGGTAGATTGTACCGCCTTTCTTTTGAGGGAAAACAGTGCTTAGAGCGCATTTTTGCCGCGGATGAGATATTGTCCGTCGCCCTCCTGCGCCAGCACTGTGCCGTGGTTTACGGCCAACTTGCCGCGCAGCCAGACCTGTTCGATGCCGCCGCGTGTCACGAAGCCTTCAAAGGGCGTGTAGCCTGCCCGACCGACCATATCCTCGCCGCGGATCACATGGTCGGCCTGGGGATCGTAGATGACCAGATCGGCATCGCTGCCGAGACGGAGAATGCCCTTGCGGGGGAAGAGACCGTAGAGCCGTGCCGGGTTCTCCGAGAGCGTCTTGCACATGGTGGCAAGGGAAATCTTCCGTGTCGTCACGCCGAAGGAATAGATCAGCTCGCCCCGTGTCTCCACGCCGGGCACGCCGCCGGGAATGGCGGTGAAGTCGTCCCGCCCCCGCGCCTTCTGCTCTGCGGTAAAGCTGCAGTGGTCGGTGGAGATGGTCTGGATTTCGCCGCGGCGCAGACCCTGCCACAGAACTTTTTGATTTTCACTCTTGCGGATCGGGGGAGCGCACACATAGCCTGCGGCTTTAGTAAAGTCCTCATTGTCATAGACGCTCTCGTCCAGCAGCAGGTACTGGGGGCAGGTCTCCACATACACGGTCTGGCCGCGCTTGCGCGCGGCTTCCACCTCTCGGAGGGCCGCTGCGGAAGTGAGGTGAACAATGATGACCGGCGCATCGGCGGCCTGCGCAATGCGAAGCAGCCGTGCCACGGCCTCGGCCTCCAGATAGTCGGGGCGCGTCTGCGGATGAGAGCTGACACCCAGCTGGCCGCTGGTCTTCTTTTCGGCAATCAGTGCATCGATGACGCCGCTGTTCTCGCAGTGTACGCCGCAGATACCGCCCTTTTCCTTCAGCTTTTTCAAGACGTGGTAGATGGTGCTGTCGTCCAGCATCATGGCGGGGTAAGTCATATACATCTTGAAAGAGGAGATACCGGCGGCATACATATCATCCAGTTCTGCCTCAATGGTCTCGTTCCAGTCGTCGATGGTCATGTGGAAGCTGTAGTCGCAGCAGGCGCGGCCATCGGCCTTTTCATGCCAGCGCTGCAAACCGGTGTGCAGTGTCTCGCCCTTGTTAGGGCAGGCAAAATCCACCACTGTGGTGGTGCCGCCACGCAGCGCTGCACGAGAGCCGGAGGCAAAGTCGTCGGCAGTAACAGTGCCGGCAACCTCCAGATCAAAGTGGGTGTGGGCGTCGATAAAGCCGGGCATCAGCAGCTTCCCAGTGACGTCCACCACCTGCGCGCCCGGTGCAGACAGGTTTCGCCCCACAGCAGCGATCTTCTCGCCGTCTACCAGTATATCGGCTCGTTTTGTTCCGTGACCGGAGACCACTGTGCCGCCCTTAAATAGAAGCTTCATGTCATCCATCCTCTCTGAATCGGCAGACCGGGACAGCATCCCGGGCGCAAATCACTTGATTTTAGTGCCATTGTATCATAGTAGATAGGAAAAATCTACAAAAAGAGGAGCTTTCTGGATAGATAAAAGTCCCTCTGCAATTGAAGAACTGCAGAGGGACAAAAATTTAAGAGGAGGAAGGAGGCGTACGCTTCTTCTTTTTTTGACGAGTGTGATAACTGACCACGCCGGTAACAACGGCCAGCACGAGCAGTGCGCCCAGCAAATACATACTCCAGTTGTCACCATGGGCAGAGGCCGAAAGGCACAGCGCATCATCTCCCGGCTGTGGAGTGATGATGAGATAGCTGCCATTGGCCGTGTAGGAAATACTGCGCCATGTGCCGTCACTGCCGCGCATTTGCAGGGCGATGCGGCTGGGCTGCAGGCCCTCCGGCAGGGAGAAGCGCAGCTCGGTTTCCTCCTGTGAGACAGCGGGGAAGTGCCAGCACTCCACGGCGCTGTGGTGGTCGGGGAGAGTGGGAAGCTCCTCGACAACTTCCAGATCAAAGCTGTCACCTTCCGGGAAATGCCCCAGTGCCAGCAGGATAGCTTTGCCGTTGTCACGCTGCTGTACACTGCGCGCGGTGGTGACATAGGCGGCATAGTCGGGAGAGAAGGTCTCGTCGAAGTAAATGG
>JAHHSH010000089.1 GCA_020025345.1 Oscillospiraceae bacterium
TGCAGCCCTTGGCAATGGCACTGTTGCCCACATCGGACTCCGGGCCGACAAAGGCAGGCGGACAGGAATAGGTACGGGAATAGATGGGCCAGCTCTTATCCAACAAATTCAGACCCGAACCGGGCAGCAGCATATCCATATTGGCATCCCACAGAGAATCCAGCGTGCCCACGTCCTTCCAGTAGCCCTCAAAGCGATAGGCCACCAGCTTCTCCCCCGCCGCCAGCATACTGGGGATGATGTTCTTGCCGAAATCGTTGGCGGAGTCCTTGTTAGCCTCATCAGCAATGAGATACTCGCGCAGCTTCTTCCATGAGAAGATATAAATACCCATCGAGGCCAGATTGCTCTTGGGATGCTCTGGCTTCTCCTCAAATTCCACGACGGTATCGCTCTCATCCACATTCATAATGCCGAAGCGGGATGCCTCGTCCCAAGGCACTTCCATCACGGAGATGGTGCAGTCAGCGCCTGTCTTCTTATGGTGCTGCAGCATCAGGGAATAGTCCATTTTATAGATGTGGTCTCCGGAGAGGATCGCCACATAGTCCGGGTCGTAGAGATCCACGAACCCGATGTTCTGATAGATGGCATTGGCCGTGCCGCGGTACCACATGGCGCCGGTCGCGCTCTGGTACGGAGGCAGGATATGTACGCCGCCCTGAATCCGGTCCAGTTCCCAGGGCTGTCCGTTGCCGATATAGCTGTTCAGCTCCAGCGGACGATACTGGGTCAGCACACCCACCGTGTCGATGCCGGAGTTCGTGCAGTTGGACAGCGGAAAGTCAATGATCCGGAACTTGCCGCCAAAGGGCACCGCCGGTTTTGCCATGTCACCGGTCAACACATACAGGCGACTGCCCTGACCACCGGCCAGCAGCATCGCTACACACTCTTTTTTCATTTCTCTTTCCCTCCAGTCTCTTTCGGCTTTGCCAGCCGACCTTTGCCCTGCAGCACCACAGCGCCCAGCGGCGGGATGCGCATGGCGATGGAGCAGGGTTTGCCGTGCGACGGCACCCACTCCGTTTTAATGGGCTCATTGCAGACACCGCTGCCGCCCCATTCCTCACTGTCTGTATTAAAGATTTCCACATAATTGGCCTTGGCGGGAACGCCGAATCGGTAATCCTCCCACATCTGGCCGGAGAAGTTCACCACAACCACCAACTCCTTGCCGGAGCGATCACGGCGCAGGAACGCGACCACATTGTTGTGGTTATCATCGGCCACCAGCCATTCAAAGCCGTCCCAATCCCGGTCATTCTCCCACAGGGGCTTATGCTTGCGATAGAAGCGGTTGAGCGCCTTGATGCAGGCGATGGTGCCGCTGCACTGGGGATCATCCTGCAAGTACCAATCCAGCTCTCCCCGGAAATCCCACTCGTGCCACTGTGCCAGTTCCGTTCCCATAAAGGTCAGCACCTTGCCGGGATGAGCCAGCATATAGGTATAAAAGCTGCGCACACCGGCCAGCGCCTTCCCGTCGTCGCCGGGCATTTTGCCACGGAGCGAACCCTTCATATGCACCACCTCATCGTGGCTGAGGGGCAATACGAAGTTCTCGGAAAAGGCGTACATCATAGAAAACGTAATGTCGTGGTGGTGATGCTGGCGGAAGAAGGGATCCATCTTCAAATAGTGGCACACGTCATTCATCCAGCCCATGTTCCACTTCAAATTAAAGCCCAGACCGCCTACCTCCGGCGGCTGCGTCACCTGCGGCCACGCAGTCGATTCCTCTGCGATCATCAGCACGGCCGGATCCACAGAGAAAGCCACACGGTTGAGATCCTGCAAGAAGGCCACCGCCTCCAGATTCTCGCGGCCGCCCTTGTAGTTGGGCCGCCACTCGCCGCCCTGCCGGCCGTAGTCGAGATACAGCATGGAGGCCACGGCGTCCACACGCAGTCCGTCGATGTGATACTCCTTCAGCCAGAAGGCCGCCGAGGAAAAGAGGAAGTTGCGCACCTCGTTCTTACCATAGTTAAATACGCGGGTGCCCCAATCCTTATGTTCCCATTTCAGCGGATCATCATACTCATAAAGGCAGGTGCCGTCAAATTCAATGAGTCCGTGCTCATCCTTGCAGAAATGGGCAGGCACCCAGTCCAGGATCACGCCGATCCCGGCGCGGTGCAGCCTGTCCACTAAATACATAAAATCATGGGGCGTACCGTAGCGGGAGGTGGGGGCAAAATAGCCGGTACACTGATAGCCCCAGGAGTCATCCAGCGGATACTCGGTGATGGGCAGCAGTTCCACATAGTTATAGCCGTTTTCCCGGACATAGTGCGCCAGCTGGTCGCCCAGCTCACGGTAGCTAAGGGTGCGACCATCCTCGCCCTTGCGCCAGGAGCCAAGATGCACCTCGTAGATATTCAAAAAGCCCTCCGCCGGGCAGCTGTCTTTCATCCGCTCGCGCCACTTGTCGTCTGTCCACGCATAGCCGGACAGATCGTAGACCTTACTGTTGGTCATAGGGCGGGTCTCAGCATGGAAGGCATAGGGGTCTGCTTTCCATCGGCGCTGTCCGTCCTTTCCGGTCAGCAGATATTTGTAGCTGTCATACTGCTTGACACCGGGAACAAACAAAGACCATGTGCCTCTCTCCTCCCGCTCCATCGGCTGGGGAATCCACTCGCTCCAGTCTCCGGCAAGCTCCACCTGAACAGCATCGGGCGCCCACACACGGAACATATATCCGTCTTTCTTCCTTTTCCGGGCGGGATGTGCGCCGAAAAACTCGTAAGCATTGCGACACAATCCGTCAAAATAGTGTTCCATATCCTTGCTCATATGCTTTTCCCTCTCTTTCCTGCTAAAAAGCATACCACTGCTTCTGCGCGATATAAGGCGAAGCAAGGCGAATATTCCGCCTGTCGTCTCGCGCCCAAGAACTATATATATGGGTTATTTTACAAGATTAATGCACAATCGTCAAGCAATGCACGCCGTCCTTTTCCAACACTTTACACAAACCCCCGCGCATCTCGCACGGTGATTTTCCCCAAAAGTTCCCAAAACGCCTCCCCCCTCTGTTTTCCCCGCATTTTTGGCTTTTTATTGTTTCTGCGTGTCTGCCGCAGTCCACATTTTTTCTTCCATTGTACCCGAAGTTTATTGAACCTCGCTTCATTCTATGATACAATCACATCTCCATCCAGCAGAAAACGGATAATGGCGAAAGGAGAAACTGCATGACTTCCGTAAAACATATCAACGGCACTGCGCTGAAAGTACTGGCTATGATCACTATGCTCTGCGACCACATCTGGGGCATAGGCCTTGCGAACAGCGAATGGCTGCACATCATAGGTCGGCTGGCTTTCCCCATCTTCGCCTTTTTGATCACCGAGGGCTACGCCCACACGAAGAATTTTAAGGCCTACTGTCTGCGGCTTCTGTTCTTTGCTCTGATCACAGAGATTCCTTTCAATCTGATGATGGGCGGTCTCATCAACCCCTTCCATCAAAACGTGATGTTCACGTTCCTGCTGGCCCTGCTGTTGCTGCGGGGGTTAGACAAGCTTCTTGAAAAATGCGCTTCTCCCGTGCTGCAGTGCCTTCTTATGGTGCTCTTCACCGCGCTGGGCTATGTACTGGGGACAGCCACCTTTGTGGACTACTACGGCTGCGGCATCCTGACGGTGTTCCTCTTCCACTTCACCCGCGAAAAACGTGGGGGCTGGCTGGTACAGCTGGTAGGACTGTGGTACATCAACTGGGTGCTGCTGAGCGGCTATTCTTTCGTCCTGCATTTCATGGGCTACGAAATGCTCTTCCCGCTGCAGGCCTTCGCCCTGTTGGCGCTCATCCCAATCTGGCTCTATAACGGTAAGCGCGGCCCCGGAGGAAAAGCATTCCAGTATTTTACTTATGCGTTCTACCCCGCCCATATTCTTGTGCTTGTGCTCATCGTCCGATCCATGGGCTATTGAGCCAGTCTCGTACAACGACCAAAGCCCGGACAGCTGTGCTGTCCGGGCTTTCTTTATCCGATTGGCATCTGCAGCACCAGCGGCGTGTGCTTTTTTTGCAGCTCTTCCACTTGGAACTCCTGTCGCTCCTCCTGATAAAAATCCACAATGCAGGCAACGCTCCCGCCTGCCAAAGAATTTCCCACAATGCAGACCACCGGTTTTCCGCGCTCACTGCCGCTGCTGAAGACACCTGCCGTCTCCTGCCCCTGCTCATTTAGAAAGGACACCGAAACATCCCGGTAGCAGGATGCCGCATCCCCCAGATACTCTGCATAGATGAGAAAGGCCGGATGCAGCACATCTGCCGGCTCCGTACTGACAAAGGCAGTGTATTTCACATTGTCCAATACCTGCACCTTTTTTTCATAGCCTGCATTCTCCTCCATAGAGAACCGGCTCAAATAGCCCTCTGCCATCTCCTCCTGCGAGAGAATCCGGGCATGGCTGGCCGCTGCCGACGGTTCGGACACAGCCGCAGGCTCGTGTGCGCTCAACAGAAGACACGTTACCGCAAAGAGTGCCAGCGCCCCGATGACGGCTGTCAGTGAAACACGCAGCGGCGACCACAGCCGTCTCTTGTCCGTTGTTAAATTTTCCAACCGCCGGTTGATTTCCCTCCGATAATAGATCAGATATCCCGCAATCACCAGCACTGTCAAAACCAGCAGTACGGCAGCCAGCCGTAAGATGATCGAATTTATCATTGCCAGCCCCCTCCTAAATTCCCATTACGTCCCGAAACGTATGATAGTACGTCCGTGTTACATCTACCTTGCTGCCATCATCCAGTGTCAGTAGAAATTTTTGGGAAAGTGCCGGTTGAATACGTCGAATATGTGCTCTTCCCACGATCACAGAATTGCTGATCCGCAAAAACTCCCGGGGATCCATCTGCCGCTCCAGCTGCCACAGCCGCTCTCCCGTGTGATAGACCTCTTCTTTCGTGTGAACCAACACCTCACGGGCAAGACTTTCAACGTAAAGGATCTCCGCCGATGCAACGCGGCACAGTTCCGTCCCTTTCCGGCATGTTAAGTACCGCAGCCATGCATCCCGTTCCTGTAAAATGAGTGCTGCTTCCTCATCAATCTCGATCCCCAGCGCCTGCAATTCCTGCGCCAGTGCCGCATAGTGCTCCTCGCTTGCAATGAGATTTACTTTCACCCCAAATCCCTCCTGCCT
>JAHHSH010000009.1 GCA_020025345.1 Oscillospiraceae bacterium
CGCTGTGGAAAGAAGCAAAACGTTCTTAAGGCGAGCGAAATTCGTTTTGGGATATATTTTTAGGTATACGAGTAAAGAATAAAGCGTGTACAAAAGAAGATTTAGGAGGATTTCAAACTATGAATAAGTCTGAACTGATTGCTGCTGTTGCAGAGAAGACCGGCATGTCCAAGAAGGATACCGAGACCGTTCTGGCCGCTATGATCAACACCGTGACCGAGGCTCTGCAGGCTGAGGATAAGGTGCAGCTGGTTGGCTTCGGCTCTTTCGAGGTGAAGAAGAGAGCTGCCCGCACCGGTCTGAACCCCAAGACCAAGGAGAGCATCTCCATCCCCGCTTCCAAGGCTCCCGTGTTCAAGGCCGGCAAGGCTCTGAAGGACGCTGTGAGCAAGTAATTGTGTGAAACGGCAGGCCGGTGTGACTGAGGTCACACCGGCTTTTTCCAATAGAGGAAGGAGGAGTTCAGAACCATGCGTCTGGACAAATATTTGAAGGTATCCCGCCTTATTAAGCGCCGCACTGTTGCTAATGAAGCCTGCGACAACCAGCGGGTCAGTGTCAACGGAAAGATCCAGCGCGCCTCCTACGAGGTGAAGGAGGGCGACCAGATCGCCATCCGCTTCGGTGAGCGTACCGTGGTGGTGGAAGTGGTCAGCGTGCAGGACAATGTGGGCAAGGCGGATGCGGCGGCCATGTATCGTCAGCTGCCGCAGGAAATGCAGTGATAAATGGACGGCTCCTCTCATAGAGATGTAGTGACGACTACAGATGTATGGGAGGAGTATTTTTATGGCCTATGAGATGAATGGAAACCACCAGACGACGATGGAGCATCGTCTGGAGCTGCAGGGCCGGGAGCGTCTCACCGTTTCCGGCGTGGAGGATGTGGAGCGCTTTGATGAGAACTGCATCGTTATGGCCACCTGTGCCGGAACACTGGTGATCAACGGGGCACAGCTGCATATTGATAAGCTGTCGCTGGACGGTGGAGAGCTCCATGTGGACGGTCATGTGGATGCCGTGAGCTATGAGGATGCGCCGACGAGCCGCCCCTCCTTCTTCGGCCGCCTGTTTGGCTGATGGAGAACTATGTCGCCGGGCAGCTGGAATGTCTGGGGCAGGCGCTGCTGCTGGGGCTTGTGGGCGGCGTGGCCTACGATCTTCTCCGCGCCGTCCGGCTGCAGTGGCGTCGCCGCTGGCTGACCCATGTGAGTGATGCCCTCTATGCCGTGGCGATGGGGCTGGCGGTTTTTCTCTTTGCCATGGGCCGCGGCCAGGGGGAGCTGCGGCTCTATATGCTGGGGGGAATCGCTGTGGGCGGTGCGGTCTATTTTGCCGTCTTCAGCTGTCTTATCCGCCCTCTGTGGGAGTTTTGGACGGAAACGGTGGCTGCGCTGGCCGGTTTTTTGTGGCGCCCTGTGGCGTGGATCGTGGAATTTATAAAAAAAGCGGTCTGCAGCGCAAAAAAATACTTTTATTTTTGGAAAAAATACGCTACAATTAAAATGTATTTATCTAATTATGGAAAACCGGGAAATACGACACGAGGAGGACATCGCAATGAGAAGCGCCAAAAAAGGAAAAACAGCGAAAAAGGGCAAAAAGCGTAGCCTCCCTGTCCTCTTTGTTGTGCTGGTGTTGATCGCTGTGGTGGGTGTCGAGACCGTCCGTGTTTTTGGGCAGATCAATCAGGCCCAGAAGCAGGAGGCAGACCTGCATATGCAGGTGGAGCAGATGGAGCAGGAAAATGCGGCTCTGCGCTCGGATATTTCCCGGGCCGATGATCCGGAGTTCATTAAGGAACTGGCCCGTCAGCGGCTGGGTATGGCCGAACAGGGCGAGCGTATTTTTTACGATGTAAATCACTGAGGAGAGAAAACGAAGGGAGCATAAGCGGAAGTATATGGAATTGGCGGTTGGGACGATTATCAGCGGTAAGGTGACGACGATCACAAAATTTGGCGCCTTTGTGGCGCTGCCGGATGGAAAATCCGGGTTGGTACATATTTCTGAGGTGGCCAACACTTTTGTCAACGATGTACACGATTTCCTCACAGAGGGACAGGAGGTACAGGTGAAGCTGCTGGCGATTACGCCGGAGGGAAAGCTGAACCTGTCCGTGAAGCAGGCGCAGCCGCGCGAGGCGCGTGAAGGGCGTCCGATGCAGGAGCGCCGCCATACATCCTACCATAGCGCTCCCCAGCGCAATCGGGACGGCCGTTCGGCACACCGCCCGATGGAAGCGGCTCTTCCTCCCCAGGAACCCAGCTTTGAGGACAAGCTCAAGCAGTTTATGACGGCCTCCGACAGCAAGATGTCGGAGCTGAACCGCAACCGTGAGGGTAAGCGCCGCAGAAGAAAATAAAGCATGAAAACGCCCGGAGAGCATCGCTCTCCGGGCGTTTTTTCAGTAAATCGGGGTTATGCTTTATTTGCCTTGGCCTCTTCTTCCTTTTCAAGGACGGTGAACGCCACCTTGCCCACCAGTGTCTTGGGCAGTTCGCTGCGGAACTCCATATCCTTGGGCAGCGCGTACCGGGGCAGGCGCTCGGCGCAGTGGCGCAGCAGCTCCTCGCGCAGGGCGTCGGTGGGCTCGATGCCGGGCTTGAGCACGACAAAAGCCTTCACGCGCTGCATCTTGTAGTCGTCCTTCACGCCGATCACGGTGCTCATAAGGACGCTCTCGTGGGCGTCAATGACGTTTTCCACCTGAGAGGGATAGACGTTGTAGCCGCTGGTGACGATCATGCGCTTGAGGCGCTGCTTGAAGTAGATGAAGCCGTCCTCGTCCATAGTGCCCAGATCACCGGTGTGGAGCCAGACTTGACCGTCAGACTCGTGGAGCTGCAGGGTCTGCGCCGTCTCACGGGGGTGATCCATGTAGCCCTGCATGACGCTGGGGCCGCTGATGCAGATCTCACCCAGCGTACCATAGGGGGCCGTATCCTGGGTGGAGGGGATGCAGATCTTGAAGTAGGTATCCGGGAAAGGAATACCGATGCTGCCGTCACGGTGGGTGAAGCGCGGTGTCAGACAGCAGGCAGTCACGCATTCGGTGGTGCCGTAGCCCTCGCGCACCTGCTCGGTGGAGCCGTGGGCCTTCAGAAAGGCGTCCACCTTGTTCTTCAGCTCCACGCTGAGGGAGTCGCCGCCGGAGAAGATGCCCTTGAGCTGGCTCATGTCCAGATTCTGGGCGTCCTTCATGCGCAGCAGCGCCTCAAAGAGGGTAGGCACACCGGCGATATAGTTGGGCTTATACTTGGCCAGAAGCTTACAGTAGCTCTTGGGATCGAACTGGGGCACCAGAATGGCGGTGATACCCCAGTAGAGCATGGTGTTGATGCACACGCCCAGACCGAAGCCGTGGAAGATGGGCATGATGGACAGGCAGGTGTTGCCGGGGGTGATGCAGTTGCCGGCGGTACCGGTCTGCAGTGCCAGGGCGTTGAAGTTCAGATTGGAGAGCAAAATGCCCTTGGTGGTGCCGGTGGTACCGCCGGAGTAGAGGATGGAGGCGGTGTCGCTGCCCTTGCCGTGGTGGATGTAGTTGCTCTTGTAGTTCTTGCCGCTGCGGATGAAATCCGGCCAGCGCAGGATCCACGGATCCTTGGGCAGAGCCACAGCGTCCTTGCGGATCAGGGGGTAGAGCAGCTTTTTGATGCCGCCCAAACCGTCGGGAATGTCCGCAATCAGCAGCCGGCAGTGCTCCACACGGCTGCGGATCTTGGCAAACTTGGGATAGAATTGCCGCAGGGTCAGACACATGACGCTGTGGGAGTCGTTGATGTAGCGCACGATCTCCTCCTCACCGGAGAGGGGGTGGATCATGTTGGACACAGCGCCGATGCGGTTGATGGCGTAGAAAAGAATCACAGCCTGGGGCGTGTTGGGCATGCAGATGGTCACCCGGTCGCCCACGCCGACGCCTTGAGCGCGCAGGGCCCGTGCCGCCTCGTGTACCTGCTCGATAAAGACCCGGAAGGATACCTTGTGGCCGAAGAAGTTGTAGGCGGCGGTGTCGGGATAGGCCTTGGCCGTGGTCTCGATGGTATCGATCATGGGGCCGTCATAGTAGTGCAGCGTGGTGGGGATTTCCCCAGCGGTAGCGAACCAGGGGGTGGGGACTTTTTCCGGGACAGGGAAAGAAACACTGTCCTCGGTGACGGGGTGGATGCGGTCTTCAAACAAATTCATAGTGGCTGTCCTCCTCTAAAGGTTGATCGAGTAGCTCGGGGTGGTGACAGATGTGCTGGATCAGCTTCAGCGAGCGTGCAAAATAGAAGCCGTCAGCGATGCGCTCATCCAGCGTGGCGCCGATGTCCACAAAATCCCGCAGAACAACGGAGCCGTCGTCCATGACAGTGGGTGCCTTGTGAATAGCGCCGATGGTCACCAGCACCGAGGTGGTGCCGTAGTTGTTCAGATGGTGATATACCGCAGGGCAGCGGATACTGCCCAGATTGCTCAAAAGCAGGGTGGCGCAGTTGGAGTCGCCCTCCCGCAGGACGCGGGGAGTCTTGCCCCAGAAATCCAGCCAGCGAATGATACGGATGGCCAGCATCAGCAGCAGACGGGGCATCTTGGCGAATTTGTTGATGACGTCGTCAATGCCTTGGGCCTTGGGGGCGTCCCGCATTTCGTGCACCTCGCCCACGATGAAGCGGCTGATATCGGCCAGCGTGTCCGGTCCCTTGGCGATGTACTGCATCAGCGCCTCCTCGCTGTGGTCGGCAAAGCGGCGTTTCGCCACGAAGCTGATGCTGATCTCGTCCCGCTGGTAGATCCGGCGTCCCTGTACAAAGCGGTTGAGATAGGGACGCTCGTTGATGACGCGGGCGAACATAGTCACGAAGCAGTGAAAAAGAGTGGTCTTAAAAGGGGCATCCGGCCCGTTTTTCTCATCGATGAATTTCAAAAGCTCCGTGACATCGATCTCCTGATGGAGATATACTTCACAGTCGGTGCGGTTGGGGTAGAGATTGGCCATGATGACGTTTAGGCCCGGGGCATCTTTCACCCAGACAGCGTCCGGCCGATCCCCCCATTTCCGGGGTTGCTTTTCCATAAAACTCAAATTTACTCGCTCCTCTTTTGCCGACTCTCGGCGGACAAATATTTAATAGCATATCATAAAATGTGGGAAATAGAAAGAGCGGATCGAAAAAACGACGTTCAGCCGACAAAAGGGAAACCCCCGGAAGCATTTGCTTTCGGGGGAAAAAGTTACTTTTGCAGTTCTTCTGTCAGCTTTTTAGAGAGCTGCACGGCACCGTACAGATTCTTGGCGCTGCACCCGGCTCGTCCACCGCCGGCGCAGGCACAGGCGCAGGCGCAGGCACAGCTAGAGGCGCAGGCACAGTGGCTGCCGCCGCCGAAACCGCTGCCGCCAAAGCCGCCGCCACGTCGTCCGCCGCCGAAGCCGCTGCTGGACGGTTTGGGTTTGGTGCGTGTACCCACGCTGCCGGGGCGGGGCTTACCATCCCGACCGGCGGGATACCACAGACCGTGGACAAAGACGTACCGTGTACCAAAGCCGCCGCGGTAGCTGCGTCTGCCGGAGAAGACCCGCTCAATGAAGATGATGATAAACAGCGTTACAAAAAGACGGATAAGGCCTTCATAGATGTAAGAGTTGTCGTAGGGATCGTAGTCATCCTCATAGTCATTGGGCAGATTTTCGCTGCTGTTCTCCCAGAAAAGCTCCGTGGGCCAGCTATCATAGCAGGCGCACACGTTGAGCTTATCCCCGTGGCCGAGATTGTAGGACTCGTAGCGCACGCCGTGTTCTGTAGGAACCTCTGTCACGTCGCCGCTGCCGCGGTAGAGCATGATGGGGGTGGGCAGTGCAGGATTCTCCATCCAGGTGATGGACATACTGCCGATCTCTGCCTCATCGAACCAGCCGGGGGTGTAGTCGTAGGAGACTTCACCTTCGTCCAGCGTGTACATATACTCCTGCTCCCAGGCATAGCGGAAGTCGATGATCTCGCCGTCGTCGTAGCCCCGGTCGAAATCCACCCGCATATAGCTGTTGTCGAAGTTCAGGTTGGAGATGTTGTCGCTGAGAGCCTCTGTGCGGCGGATGCTGCCGTTGGGGATGCCCACCTGCACCCATTTCACCGGCCCCTCGTCCAGCACTTCCCATACCAGATGTACTTGGATGTATAGACTGCCGTCTGACTGCAGGGGTGTAACGGTGATGTCATAGCTGTGGATGTAGTCAAGGTCCGCGGCCTCCGCCGTATCGACGCTGAAGGGCAGCACCAGCAGGACAGCCAGTACCAAAGCGGCGGCAAAGGCAGAAAAACGCTTTTTCATTGTGCGCCACCTCCTGTGTTGCCGCTGTGCAGCTGGCAGATATGTTCCATACGGGCACTCTTTTCCCGGATGGCGCGGCAGTGCTCCTCGTCCCAGATGGTGCTCCAGTCGTCGGTGAGGATGTTGCCCAAAGTTACGCCGCCCAGCCAGCTTTGACAGGGCACCACATCGCCGTCGGGGGCGATGGCCATGTTGGAAAGACAGGCGCCGCAGCTGGGCACCAGATGAAGGCCCATGGAGTGGAGTTCCTCCTCGCTGAGCCAGCCGGGGCTGGTGAAGTCCAGCTCCATGCCCAGCTCCTCCGCCACGGCTGTGGCCTCCCGGAGGATACCCAGAAGCTCCTCGTGGGACAGGCGTGTGGCGCGGCTCTCGCTGCCCAGAGCATCCCCGGAGGGGATGAGTCCGGAGCAGGTGGCGTAGCGCACGCCCAGAGAGTGGGCAAAGCGCAGCGTCTCGGCATAGTGGGGATTGAGAGAACAAAGGGGTGTATTGACGGAGACGATCAAGCCCGCCTCCACCGCGTTGCGGATGCCCTGCACCGTATCCTCAAAGCCGGGAGCGCCTACCAGCGTGTTGTGGGCATCGGCGTCGGCTGCGTAGAGGGTCACCTGAACGCTGTCAAGGCTGGCCTCGTAGAGCTGCCGGGAGAGTTCCGGCGTCAGCAGGCGGCCGTTGGTGTTGAGCCGTGTGACAAACCACGCGGCTGCCTCAACCAGTTCGGGGAGATCGGAGCGCAGCGTGGGCTCGCCGCCGGTAAAGGTGACCTGCGGGATGTTGGCCTGCTGCAGCTTTTGCAGTACCGTTTTCCACTGCTCTGTGGACAGCTCCTGCACCTCACTGAGGGGCTGGCCAGCGGCATAGCAGTGGATACAGCGCTGGTTGCAGTGCCATGCGCCGTTTTGCGTCATGGCGCTGACCATGAGATCCATACGATGGGGAGCGGTCATATAGGGGGCGTATTCCCCCAGAGAGAGGAGCCCTACCTCAGCCTCCGGCTCCTCGCCGCGAGCCATCGCCAGAAGGGAGTTGAGCATCAGCGCCAGATCCGAGCGCAGGCGCTTGCGGGACGTAAAGGGATAGACCTTTGCTGTGGCCTTGACGGCGTTCTCTGCCAGAGCCTCCCAGTCGCCCTCGCCGATCTCCTTGCCGCTGTATACCTCCAGCTGATCCATGAAGCAGGAGAGCAGAATGGCCCAGGACAGGTTCAGAGGAATAAGCTGGGCACCGTTGAGCAGGAGCAAAAAAGGCTCCTCCGGGTTTTCAGAGCGGGGTGGGATCATATGGATGCGAACGACACCGGGACCGTTGGGGTCCAGGGTAATATGGCGTACACAGCGCAGATGCTCTTGCATGAAGCGCTGCTCACGCCCTGTGACTTTTTTCATAGGCGCCTCCCAGAATCATCACGAATTTGGTATCAGTATAGCAATATCGGGGGAAAATGGCAAGAGTTGGAGTCTGCTCTGTGGAAATCTACAAAAAGAAAAAAAGGAGCCGCCCTGCAAAGCAGAGCGGCTCAAGCGGGTGGGATATTGGAAAGCTTCCGAATATGATGATAAACTACACCGTCCCTTTTGTAAATAGGAGGTTTTGTCGCCAAATCGGGAACCGGGCCGAATCGCGTCGAAATCCTCGTAAATATAAAATTTTTGTTAATTACCAACAAAAAGAGCCGGGGATACTTTTCAAAGGTTAAGCAATCTGTTATAATGCGGACAAGGATAAAAGGAAATTCCTCCCTGACCCTTACCACGAAGACCCAACAAACGGAAAGGAGCACGCAATATGAAGTTCACATTTACTTGCAAAAAGATCACCCTCAACAACTCTGTGAAGGAGTATGCCGAGAAGAAGATCGGCAAGCTGGCACGGTATTTCCCGGAGGATGTTGAAGCATTTGTGACCTTCGCCGTGGAGAAAAAGAACCGCTGCGTGGTAGAACTGACTATTCGCAGCGCCGGAGGAACGCTGTTCCGCGCACAGGAGGAATCTGCCGATGGGGATATGCGCAGTGCCATTGATGACGCTGCCGCCATCATTGAGCGGAAGATCCGCAGAAATAAGACACGCCTTGCCAAGAATCTGCGCCCCGGCGCAGTGAATCTGGCAGAACTGCCGGAGGAGGACTTGGAGGAAGAGGAGGTAGAGCTGGTGCGTACCAAGCGCTTCTCTGTCAAGCCCATGACCACCGAGGAGGCCATCTTGCAGATGGATCTGCTGGGTCATACCTTCTATGTGTTCCGCAGCGTGGACACCGGTGAGGTGGATGTGGTGTATCGCCGTAATAACGGCGGCTACGGTCTCATCGAAACCGAGTAAGAAAAATGCAAGACCGGGCGAAAGCCCGGTCTTTTTTTTCGTTGTGAGATAGGAAGATTCGGTCATTGTACCTTTCTGAAAAAAGTGCCGGAAGCGTATGCTTCCGGCACTTTTTGATGGGATTAGAAGTGAACGGTTTCCAGCTCTTTCTCCGCCACATGGCGCAGCTCCTTGCGGGCGATGGTGTCATACATACAGGGCACCACAAAGAGGGTCATCAAGGTGGCATAGAGAAGACCACCGATGGAGACCAGCGCCACCGGCTGCATCATGGCGGTGCCTACGGAGTTGCCGAAGGCCATCACCACAAGGCCGAGGATGGTGGTAATAGAGGTCATGAGGATGGGGCGCAGGCGGGTGACACCGGCCTCCAGAATGGCCTCCCGGCGCTCCATGCCCTCCAGACGCAGCTGGTTGATGTAGTCCACCAGCACGATGCCGTTGTTGACGATCACACCCACCAGCATCACAAGGCCGATGAGGGAAACAACGCTCAATTCCTTGCCGCTGAGGAGCAGTGCCAGGAAGCCGCCGGTAAAGGCCAGCGGGATGGTGAACATGACGATGAAGGGAGAGCGCAGGGACTGGAACTGCGCCACCATCACCAAATACACCAGCAAAATGCCCAGACCCAGCATGAGGAGCAGCTGGCGCATGGCGTTCATGATCTCCTCGTTCTCGCCCTGGTAGTCGATATGGACACCGGCGGGCAGCTCTACGGCGTCCATTGCCTTCTTCACATCGGCCGTGACGCGGGTCACGTTGTAGCCCTCGGCAATGGCGGCGGACACGGTGACAAAGCGCTGCTGTTCGTTGTGTTTAATGGTGTTGAGACTGACGGTCTCCTCCACGGAGGCTACCTCCGAGAGCTTGAAGAGCTGGGGGGCGGCTGTGCCGCTGCCGGGCGTGGTGTTTCTACCGCTGCCCATGGATGCCATATTGCCGCCGGGTGCGGTGGCGGGCTGGGGCGTGATCTCCAGATCCAGCAGCGTCTGGCGGGTCGGCCGCGTTGCCAGCGGACTCTCCACCGAGACACTCACGTCCACGCCGTCCAGTGTCATGTTGGCAGAGGAGGCGGTGTTGGTGAGGGCATCACTCACCTGCAGATAGATCTGCGCCACGGTAATGCCCTTTTGCATAGCGGCGTTGCGATCCACAGAGATGTGCAGGGCGTCGACGGAACGCTCCAAGCCGTCGGAGACATCCTCCGTACCCGGCACCTGTGCCATAGCTGCGGCCAGCGACTGCGCCGCCGTGTGGAGATGATCCATGTCGTCGCCGTAGACCTGCAGGCTGACGCCGCTGCCGGCCAGATAGTTAAAGCCATCCATGGGAGAAGTGGAGCTGATGGTGCAGGGCAGATCGGCGCACAGCTCCTCCAGCTGTTTGCCGGCCTCCAGACCGGACTCCCCTTTTGCAAGGAGCATATAGGCGCTCACCGTTCCCGGGGCACCACCCATACCCATCATGCCGCCCGTGGAGTCATCATCGCTCATGGAAGCCCCCACGGTCTCCACATGCTCGATGGTGGCGGCACGCTTCAGAACTTCATCCGCCAGTTCCATGGCGGCGGCTCTGCCGGTGCCCTCCGGCGGCGTAATGGTGACATTGGCCATGTTCATGTCCATGGTGGGCATGAAGGTGAACCCGCGGACCAGCGTCAGCCCCACGGAGGAGAACAGCAGTACCACGGAGAGAACCATCACAATGACCTTGTGGTTCAAGGACCACAGTACAGCTTTTTTATAGCGGGGATAGACACGGCTTAAAAGGTTGGGCTTGGCGGCCTTTTCCTTTTTCAGCATACCGGCGGCCATGGCGGGTACCAGTGTCAGTGCCACAATGAGGCTGGCTAGCAGAGAATAGGTCATGGTGAGCGCCAGATCGGTGAAGAGCTGGCGTGTGAGACCCTCCAAAAAGACAATGGGCAAAAAGACGCACACGGTGGTCAGCGTGGAAGCAGTGATGGCTCCCAGCACCTGCTGCGCGCCGGAGACAGCCGCCTGAACGACGGTGGCGCCCTTACTGCGCAGGCGATAGATGTTCTCAATGACTACCACGGAGTTATCCACCAGCATACCCACCGACACGGCAAGGCCGCTGAGGGAAATCATGTTGATCGACACGCCGGAGAAATACATCAGCACCACGGCGAAGATCAGGCTCACGGGAATGGAACACAGAGTGATGATGGTGGGGCGCAGATCTCGCAGGAAGAGGTAGAGGATCAGTACCGAGAAGAGGATGCCCCAGGCGAGGCTGGAGAAGATGGAGTTGACAATCATGTAGATGTACATGCCCTGATCCATCATCGGGATGAAGCTGAGCCCCGGATAGTCCTCCTCCAGCTGGGCGAGCCGGTCGTTGATATTGTCGGAGACCTCCGCCGTGGCGTAGGTGGACTGCTTGGTGAAGGCCACCATGACGCTGTCCGAGCCGTTGAGCTTGGCGTAGATATCGTCGGAGTTGTCGGTGATAAAGACGTCGGCCACATCGCTCATGCGGATGGGCTCCACACCCTCCAGACCGAAGTCGAAGAGTACCATCTTTTCCAGATCCTCCTGTGAGGACACCGAGTCACCCACGGAGACCATGTAGCTGACGCCGTCCTCCTCGATGTAGCCGGCGGGCATGGAGAAATTCTGCGCTGTCAGCAGTGCGGTGAGGGTCTGGATATTCAATGCATGGGAGAGGTCTGCCTGCTGCAAGAGGGCATCCTTGGAGCCTTCCAGCTGCGCCAGTGTCTGATCCAGTTGGGCCAGTGTCACGTCCAGCTGGACTCCGGAGGATACCAGCGCGGTGGCGGCATCGGTGACGCTGATGGCACCGGAGGCCACCTTGTCAGCCAGCTCACTGTAGCCGCCCTGTTCCAGTTCGTCCAGCTGCCGGAGAATGTCCTCCAGCTGGCGGCGCCACTGCTGCTCTGTCTGCGCCATCTCTTCCCAAGAGGTGTGCAAAGCAGCCAGACGCAGTTCCAACGCCGCCAGATCGGACTGCACCTGTATGTATGCCGGATCGTTCTTGATCTCGTTGATGGAGGCTTCCTTCTGCTCCTCCGTCAGAGTGGGATCGTTGCGGATCTGTTCCATCTCATAGTGGAACTGCGCGTTTTTAGCGTCCAGTTCCACCTTTTTTGCCTGAATATCAGCCAGCTCTGCCAGATTGGCCTGCAGCTGATCCTGCGTCCTTTGCAGCGTGGTGATGGTATCCTTGGCGGCCAGCAGCGCTTTCTTGGTGGCGTCCTGCACAACGTCCTCCTGTGCGCTGTGAATAGCGCCCTTGGCGGACTGGATCTGGCCCCGGGCGGCGTGGATCTCCCCTTTCGCCGTTTCCAGCTGCGCGGTCATGGCCTCTTCCAGACGCTGGGAGAGTGCATCCAGCTTTTCCTGATTCAAAAGCACATGGAGCTGGCTGTCCACCACACCGGACACATCCACACTGGCGACGCCGCTGATGCCGGAGAGCTGGTCGGTAAGGACAGTCTCGGCAAAGGTGGACAAGGCGTGGATGTCCTTCCCTTGATAGCCTACGGCGACCACTTCCACCGGCAGCATGGAGGGATTCATCTTCAAAATGTAAGGTGCGCCTACGGAATCATCCCAGGAGCTTTGGATAATGTTGATCTTTTGCTGGATGTCCAGACTGATGCTGTCCATATTCACATGATCTTCAAATTCCAGCATCACCAGAGAAACGCTGTTTTTAGAGGAAGAGGTGACGGATTTGATCTCACTGAGGGTGGCCATGGAGCGCTCTATGGGGTGCGTGATCTCCTTTTCCACAGCCTCGGGACTGGCACCGGGATCGGTGGTGACGATGATGACGTAGGGGAAATTCATGTTGGGCAGAAGATCCGGCGTCATGCGAAGATAGGCCACCAGGCCCAGCACTAAGACAGCCAATACAGATACAAATACGGTCAGCGGTTTTTTTACGCTGTATCTCGGCATATACTTGTCTCCTTAATCATTTACGCTCCGATAAAAGGGCGGATATTTACACTTTAAGGATAGCAAAATCAATGCAAAAAAGCAATCCACCCCGGGAACAGTTTACCAAAGTGTTACAAAGATTTCCGGGGAAATCAGCAGCCGTTTCGGCAGAAGAAAAGCCCCGAACACAGAGGTGTTCGGGGCTTGCGTCATGCAAATTCAGTTCAGTCAATGGAACGGGCAAAGGAGATACCGCTCTTTTGCATATGTACATTGAGGTTGACACGGTCGCCGCGGATATAGCTGCGGGTGTACTCATAGATGCGTCCGTCCTCCGTCTTGGTCAGACGCTGGTGGTAGAAGGCACAGCTGCCTGCGTCCACACCCAGCAAAGAGGCACGGGGGCCATCCAGCTGAACGGCGGCATAGGTGTCGTCGGCGGAGAAGGGCGTGATCCCCATGTGGTAGAGGAGGCTGTAGAAGCTGTGGGTCTCCAGCATCTCACGGGTCAGATTGGGATAGATAAACTGGGGATAATAGGATGTCTCCAAAATGAGGGGCGTGCCGTCCACGTTACGGATACGGGTAAAGCAGTAGACGGGGGTACCTTCCTTCAGCTCCATGGTGCGGCAGATGGCACGGGGCGGCACGATCACGTCGAAGTCCACCAATGTGGAAGAGGGCACCTTGCCCATAGAGGAGACTTCGGTGGTGAAGGAGTAACGGACGCCGCGGCGGTTGGTAGTGGGGTCGGCCACAAAGGTGCCCTTGCCACGCTTGCGCACGACCAGACCTTCGTCCTCCAGTTCGCCAATCGCCTGACGGACGGTATTGCGGCTGATATCCAGTGCGCGGCACAGCTCCGTCTCCGAGGGAAGCAGATCACCCACAGACAGAGTGCCGACGGAAATATTACGCTTTATAATACCCACAAGCTGGGTGTACAGCGGGATGTCGCTGTTTAAAGAAAGTTTGCTGGACAGAATCGGATTTTGTTCCATAAGTTTAGGGTCCTTTCACCCGTGGTAATGATTATCAAAAATTATACCACATAATTTAGTGAAATGATAGAGAAAATTTTTGAAAATAGATAAAAAATATGAATAAATAAAGGAAAATCATGGCCGGGGAGAGTACCGTTGGGAAAATATAGCGGAAAGCCAACAGCGCCGCCCAAAAAGGCGGCGCTGTTGGCGGAACAAAAAAGAAGGAAAACTTAATAAAAGGAAATAGCTTACTTGTGGTCCACGCTGTACATATGCTCGATCAGGCACAGAACCTTGTCGGAGTAGCCGATCTCGTTATCGTACCAGGACACGACCTTCACGAAGGTGTCGGTCAGAGCGATACCAGCCTTGGCATCGAAGATGGAGGTGTGGTTGTCACCCAGGAAGTCGGAGGAAACCACAGCGTCCTCGGTGTAGTCCAGAATACCCTTCAGCTCACCCTCTGCAGCAGCCTTCATAGCAGCGCAGATCTCCTCGTACTTAGCGGGCTTAGCCAGGTTGACGGTCAGGTCCACAACGGAAACGTCCAGAGTGGGAACACGCATGGACATACCGGTCAGCTTGCCGTTCAGGGAAGGAATGACCTTGCCCACGGCCTTGGCAGCGCCGGTGGAGGAGGGGATGATGTTGCCGGCAGCAGCACGGCCGCCGCGCCAGTCCTTCAGGGACACGCCGTCCACGGTCTTCTGGGTAGCCGTGGTGGAGTGCACGGTGGTCATCAGACCATCGGTGATGCCCCAGTTGTCATGCAGCACCTTGGCGATAGGAGCCAGGCAGTTGGTGGTGCAGCTGGCGTTGGACACGAAAGTCATATCGGAAGTGTACTTGTCCAGGTTGACGCCGCACACGAACATGGGGGTGTCATCCTTGGAGGGAGCAGACATAACCACGTGCTTAGCACCGGCATCGATGTGGCCCTGAGCCTTCTCCTTGGTCAGGAACAGGCCGGTGGACTCGATGACGTACTCAGCGCCGACTTCCTTCCAGGGCAGGTCAGCGGGGTTGCGCTCAGCGAACACGGGGATGGACTTGCCATTAACAATGATGGCCTTGTCCTCGGAATCGACAGTACCGGCGAACTTGCCGTGCATGGTGTCGTACTTCAGCATATAAGCCAGATAATCAGCGGGGCACAGGTCGTTGATACCCACGATCTCGATCTCAGGATGATTCAGGCTGGCGCGCATAACCATGCGGCCAATACGGCCAAAGCCGTTGATACCGATTTTAATGCTCATGTTATAAACTTCCTCTCTGAAATATTAAAAAACGGAACATATCAAACGTATGGTACGTTTAGTATTATATGCGGTTTTCTAAAAAAATCAACCCCTTTTTGAGAAAAATTAAAAAAATGTCAATTTGCTACAAAAAGTACCGATTTTTTTGCGCGGTTTTAAGAAAAATGAGAAGTGGCCATTGTCGTTACAGCCTGGCAATCGGCGTATTTATTAAAAAAGTTTAAACTGCGCCTAATTTATGACAAAAAGCCTTGTTTTTTGCCCCTTTATTTGGTATAGTACGGACGCAGGTAAATGGGTATGGAGGAATTTGCCTCGGATAATTCCGGCGGCAAATTTCCATGCTTAAGATAGTGAGGAGGCGGTTAGCATTGTGTAGAGAAGAGGAACTGCGATTACTGGGAAAGGTATTGCCGAATGTGGCTTCGCAATTACGTGGCGCTATGGGAAATCTCTATGCAGCCATACAGGCCGCCGAGCCGGAGGTGGGTGAGATCCTTGCGTTGGTGCGGGAGCGTGAAGTCATGGAGCAGAGCTGCTATCGGCTGCTGCGTCTGGTGAATAACCTCTCGGCAGCCGCCTTACTCGAGGAGCAGGATGCTCTGCCCACCCGGAATATAGAAGTGGTAGAATGGCTGGAGGGCCTTTGCCGACAGGCACAGTCTCTGGCAGATGAAATGGGGATCGAAATCGTCTTTTCCTGCGAGCTGCGCAGCCATATAGTGGCGGTGCACCGGGATATGCTGGAGCGGCTGGTGTGGAATCTCCTTTCCAACGCACTGAAGTTTACTCCCTGGGGCGGCAAGATTACCGTATCTTTGCGACAAAGCGGCGGACAACTGCTGCTGTCGGTGGCGGATACGGGCTGCGGCATCAGTGATGAGCTGTTGGATACGGTGTTTGACCGATATCGCCATACGGAGCGGCAGGATCCGCCGCCCCACGGTTTAGGTTTGGGCCTGCCCCTGTGCCGTCGGATCGCCGAGGGACATGGCGGCCGATTGCTGATCTCGTCGAGGACGGATGAGGGAACGACAGTGACGGCGGCCTTGCCGGATCGGCGCAGCGGTACCTGTGAGGTGCGGGATGTACCCTTTCACTATGCAGGCGGCTTTCAGCCGGTGATGGTGGAGCTGTCCGATGCCCTTCCCCATACGGCATTTTGCCCTAAAAATCTGGATTGATGCTCTGCGGCTCCGAAACAACTGGAGCCGCTTTTTATTAAGAGGAAGAATCGTTTTGCCGAAAAAGGGCAAATGATGCAGAGGAAAACGAAATGGATAAGAAGAAAGTACTGGTGGCCATGTCCGGCGGCGTCGACAGTTCTGCGGCGGCGGTGCTGCTGCAGCAGCAGGGCTACCAATGTGACGGCGCCATGCTGCACCTGCTGCCGGAGAAAAATGATACAAGCGCCGCCGAGGCCGTGGCACAGCGGCTGGGGATGCAGTTTTTTGCGCTGGACTATCGCCGGCTCTTTGCCCAAGAGGTGATGGATCGCTTTTGCCGGGAGTATTGCATCGGGCATACGCCCAACCCCTGCCTCTACTGTAACCGGAGTCTGAAATTCGGCGCGCTGCTGGACTGGGCACTGGAACGGGGCTATGACTATGTGGCGACCGGCCACTATGCGCGGGTGCAGTACAGCGAAGAGAAGGGCCGCTGGCTTTTGCTCCGGGCCGAAAATCGCCAAAAGGATCAGAGCTATGTGCTCTATCAATTGCAGCAAAAGCACCTTTCCCACCTGCTGCTGCCGGATGGGATGTTTGATAAGCCCGCCATCCGGGAAAAGGCACGGGAGGCGGGGCTTCAAAATGCGGATAAGTCCGACAGTCAGGATATCTGCTTTATCCCCGATGGTGACTATACCGCTTTCCTCCGTGACTACGGAAAGGTGGAGATGGTGCCGGGGGATTTTGTGGATGCCCAGGGCCGTGTGCTGGGACAGCACAAGGGTCTCCCCTGCTATACCACGGGCCAGCGGAAGGGACTGGGTGTCAGCGCCGGAAAGCACGTCTATGTGGTGCGGAAAAACGGTGCAGACAACACCATTTTGCTGGGAGATAACGAGGAGCTCTACCGCCGGGAGCTGACGGCCTGCGACGTGAACTGGATCAGCGGCGAAGTGCCTGCCGCGCCGGTGCGCTGCACCGCCAAGACCCGCTACAGCCAGACGGAGGCGTGGGCGACGGCGGAGGTGATCGGCGAGAGCCGCATCCGTGTTACCTTCGATGAACCCCAGCGCGCCATCACTGCCGGGCAGGCCGTGGTACTCTACGACGGCGACGAGGTGCTGGGCGGCGGCACCATCGAAGATATGGAATAAGGAAACCGCCCGGATGTGTCATCCGGGCGGTTTTTTAGTGGCGTGATGCGGGAGCGACGATACGCAAAAAGGGCGCAGCACCGGATGGGTGCTGCGCCCTTTGTTTTTTCTAATGTGTCCTGCTTATCGCTGGCTGATCTGCCATTCGTCCTGATAGATCAAATCATCCACATCCCAGGATTTCCTATTTTCCATATGTCATGCCTCCTTGCTCCCCACAGTATATGCGGGGCGGCAGGAGAAAATGCGTGAAAAATCAAGCCTTGAATATTTTTTTGTGCCACTTGGTGCGATAGACCAAAGTGAACAGCTCCAGCACCCGGTCAAAGACCAGCCACAGAAGAAATCCCATGGCGGCGGTAGCAACAAGCAGCCCCTGCATGGAAGTGTACTCCTCCACGATGTACTCCATGCCCAGCAATTTGATGGCAATCGTGTACGCGATGCTGATACCTACGGCGAAGAGTGCCAGCTTGCAGAGAATGCGCAAAAGACGGCTGCGGAGCATCCGATTGAGCCGGGGACGGATGGCGGGATAGTAGCCCAAAAAGACGAACAGCAGGGCGACCTCCTTGTCCGGGGCGAGAAAGATTGCCAGAAGAGAGACAGCCACATAGAAAAGAAGCGCTGTCCGTCCACCGTAGACTTCCACCACCGGCACAAGACACAGCATCGCCAGCAGCGGACAGCAGAAGGTGGCGAAGGGCAGGATGCCGCCCAAACTCAAAAGCACCACGGCCAGTGCGCTCAGCACGCCGCAAAGGGCCATTTTGCGGCTTTTGTCACGGAAATTGTTGCTGCTCACCGGGATACCTCTTCCAGAGCAAGGCGCAGATCGGTGCAAAGGGCGTTGGAGGCAAAGATGGAGCTGTTGTGCAGTACATCCACAGGCTGCCCGTCCAATGTGGATAACGTGCCGCCGGCCTCTTCCAGAATCAGGCAGCCGGCAGCGAAGTCCCACGGACGCAGACGGCACTCGAAGTAGACCTCCGCGCGGCCTGCCGCCACATAGCACAGATCCAGCGCCGCCGAAGCCAGCCGCCGGAAATCGGCGCAGCGGTCGTAGAGGAGGCGCATCATGGCAAAGGCGCGATCCGTCAGCTCCCGGTCATAGATGGTGGAGCCGAAGAGGGCAAGACCATGGTCGGCGGGATAATCGGAGACGTGGATGGGCTGGTCGTTGAGGGTAGCGCCCTCGCCGCGCCGTGCGGCGTACATCTCCTCGCGGAAGGGGTTGTAGACCACGCCGTACTCCGGCTTTCCGTTGTGCACAAGGGCCACGGAAATGCAGCTGTGGCCCATATTGCGGACAAAGTTGGTGGTGCCGTCAATGGGGTCTACCACGAAGATCCATGCAGCGTCGGGAACGTTGTCCTGATCCCCTTCTTCCCCCAGAAAATCGGCCTCCGGCAGCAGCCGGAGAAGTTCCCGGCGCAGGAAGTTCTGCACGGCCAGATCGTACTTGGTGACCAGATCGGAGGGGCCGTTTTTCTCCTGGGTGTCCTCCTCAATGTGGTGTGCACAGCGAATCAGTTCGCCGGCCTGCAGAACAACATCCTTGATTTGCTCCAGCATATTCATAGAAATTTCTCCTTATCCTATATTTCTGCGTTTCAGCGGCAGTGTTACGGTAAAACAGGTGGAGCGCTGGTCGCTGCGGCAGCGGATCTCGCCGCCGTGCTCCTGCGCAATGGTGCGGGCAATGGCCAGACCCAGACCGAAGCCGCTATGGTCGGAGCGGCTGTCGTCCGCCCGGTAGAATCGGTCGAAGAGATGGGGCAGCTTCTCCGAAGGGATCGGCTCACCGGGGTTTTCCACCTCTAAACAGGCGCTGCGCTCCGAGCGACGCAGTGTCAGACGAATGGTGCTGTGGAGCGGAGCGTATTTGATGGCGTTGTCCAGCAGGATACCGCACAGCTGGGCAAGCTGTCCGCTGCGTCCGGGCAGTGTCACGCCCTCTGCCACCTCATAGGCCAGTTCCCGTCCCGCCTCGTAGGCCACCGGCTCGAAGCGGAGTGCCGCCTCCGTCACAAGATCGCTGAAATCCACCGGGGTGAAGGGCGGCTGCTGGTGATGGGGATTTTCCAGACGGCTCAGCGTCAGCATATCCTCCACCAGAGCGCGCATCCGCCGTGACTCGGAGCGGATATTGTCCACATAGCGGCGGTTTTCCTCGTCGGATGCGTGGAGAAGATCTGCCGAGGATAGGATCACCGTCAGGGGCGTTTTCAATTCGTGGGAAGCGTCGGACAAAAAGCGCTGTTGGGCCTGCCATGAGCGCTCCACCGGCTTTGTTACCAGTGCCGAAAGAAAGTAGCTGCATACGAACAGGACAGCCAGCGCCCCAAGACCGATGAGCAGCGAGGTACCCACCAGCGCCCGCAGGGCCGACTGCTCCAGAGAACTGTCGGTAAAGGCGATGCGCACAGAGAGAGGGCGCGGCTGCCGGAGATAGCGCAGGTGATACGCGGAGAGCAGGCCGCTGTCCTCCGAACGGGTCAGACAGTCCTGAATGATGTCCTGCAGCGCCGCCTCGTCGTCCAGCTGATAGTAGCTGCTGCCGGTGATACGCACCGTGCCGCTGGGATAGACCTCCGCCACGAAGCACGGCGGGGCAAAGCCGTCCTGTCCCGGACGCAGCGCCTCGAAAAGTCCCACTTCCAGCGCTTGCTCCATGGCCTGCTCGCTGCCGCGGCGCAGGCTGCTGCGGGCGGTGAAAAAGACGCCGCCGAAGAGGGAGAGCAGGATGACGGCGGAGAGCAGCATGCTCACGCCTGTCACCTTCCAGCGAAGCTTGCGGATCATGGGTTCTCCACCTCCAGACAGTAGCCGACCATCCGCACTGTCTTGATTTTCACGGTGGAGTGGAGATGGGTCAGCTTGCGGCGCAAAAAGGAGATGTAGACCTCCACATTGTTGTCCTCGGCCTCGGAGTCATACCCCCAGACGCGATTGAGGAGCTGCTCTTTGGTGAGGATCTGCTTTTGGTTCCGGATGAAAAGTTCCATAAGGTCGTATTCCTTCCGGCTCAGACGCACAGAGCGCTCGCCGCAGCGCAGAAGAAACGTGCCCGGATCCAATTGGAGATCGCCGCAGCGCAGCGTGTCGTCGGTGCGCACTTCTCCCTCACCCCGCCGCAGTAAAAGGCGCACACAGGCCAGAAGCTCCTGTGGTTCAAAGGGTTTGGTGAGATAGTAGTCCGCACCGCTGTCCAGCCCGCGCACCCGGTCGGATACGTCACTGCGGGCCGTCAGCATGAGGACAGGAACGGCGGAGCCGCTGCCGCGCAGCTGCTGCAGGAGGGAGAAACCGTCCAGACCCGGCAGCATGGCATCCAGTAAAATGAGATCGTAGATGCCGGAGAGGGCGTTGTCCAATCCGGTGTTTCCGTCGTGGCACATATCCGCCGTGTAACCCTGCCGGTGCAGCAGATCGGCCAGCGTCTGAGCAAGGCGCTTTTCGTCCTCAATAATCAGTATGCGCATGGGTGCAGCCTCCTTTCGCGTGAGGTAAGGGTGATGGTTTGAAACCCCTCTGAAAACGTGTGCTTCCAGAGGGGCTTGATGGCTGTGGTCAGATTCCCTGCTCTGCCAGTGTCAGCAGCTGCGTCAGCTGAGAGGAAGGGATGAGATAAATGGTGGTGTCGTCGTTGATCAGCGCGTAGTGTCCCTCACCGCGCACGCCGCCGATCTGTAAGGTGAGCGTGTTTTCCACGTTTACGGTGTTGACATAAGTAATACTAAGCACAGCTGCAGGTGTATCCAGACCGCACAGCCCGGTGACACCGGCGCTGGGACGATAGTCGATGGCGGACGATACGGACATGGCAGACATCTCCGTGAGAAGAGAGAGAATGCTTTTCTCATCAACTACAGCATCGCCGCTGTGCCAAGTGTTGTCCGTCTGTTTCTCCAGCATAAAGGACACGCCGCCGGCACCCTGTACGGCAATAGAGCGGACGTTTTCCACGCTGAGCGCGGGGAATTTCGGCAGAACCATCATGTCGAAGATGGCGCGGTTGAGTTGCGCTGTCAGCGCTGCAGGCGCCTCGTAGATCTTGCCCTCCACATCATCGCGCATCATGTAGTAAGCGCCGCTTTCGGCTGTGCTGCCGAAGTAGAAGGTCACTTTTTCGCCGTTTTTTCCGGTGGTTGTGAGGTATTTATCCTTAGCATCCAGTCCATATGCGGCAGGATCGGTAGCATCCGGGATGGGCTGGGCTGCCGCCATGGTTTTCACCGTGTCTAAAATGTTGAGGATGTAGCTCTGATCCAGGGGGAAAGCAGGATCGTCACGCCAGTGCCAGGTGCCGCTCTCATCGCAGGTGAAGTGCAGCGTTGTAGAACCGTTGCTGTAGGAGAGCGTATCAGAGGTGGTGATAGGAGCTGCCGTGTTCTCTCTGTCAGAGGGGCTGCCGCTGTCGTTTGTCCCATCCTGCGATGCTTTTCCGCCGCAGCCAAAGAGGGTAGTCAATAGAAGAATAAGGCACAGAGCCAGAAGCGAAATACGTCTATATTTTTTCATGTGGAAAAAACTCCTTTATGATGTAGTCTTTACAAATCGGTTAACAGTATAACAAAAAAACGGGAAAAAAGAAAGGAAAACCGATAAATTTACAAAAAAGAAAGATTTGCGGGAAATAAAGTCTGCAGAAGAAGCGGCGGGACTTCCCTTTCCTGCCGTTGTATGATATGCTTTTTCCAGATGTATGAAAAAGGAGGATTTTCCATGATCTTTCAGGAGTTTCAAGGGGAAAAACTGTCGATGCTGGGCTTTGGCACCATGCGCCTGCCGCTGTTGGCGGACGGCACGGTGGACGAGGCGCAGGTGGCGGAAATGGTGCGCTATGCCATGGAGCACGGTATCAACTATTTTGACACCGCCTATCCCTACCATCAGGGCAATTCCGAGCGGGTCATCGGCCGGGCACTGAAAAACTATCCGCGGGAGAGCTTTTATCTGGCGGACAAGTACCCCGGTCACCAGATCGCCCAGAGCTACGACCCGGCGGCTGTGTTTGAAGAGCAGCTGGAAAAGTGCGGCGTGGAGTATTTTGACTTCTACCTCCTGCACAATGTCTATGAGAAATCCATTAACACCTATACAGATCCCAAGTGGGGCATTGTGGACTACTTCATCGAGCAGAAGAAGCAGGGCCGCATCCGCCATCTGGGCTTTTCCTCCCACGGCAGCGTGGAGACCATCGACCGATTCCTGCAGTATTACGGGGAGCACATGGAGTTCTGCCAGATCCAGCTGAACTATCTGGATTGGACGCTGCAGGATGCTGAGAGCAAATGTCAGCTGCTGGAAATGTGGGATATTCCCGTGTGGGTCATGGAGCCGGTGCGCGGCGGCAAGCTGGCAAGTCTTCCGGCGGAGGACGAGGCGAAGCTGCGTCAGCTGCGCCCAGAGGAGTCCACTCCGGCGTGGGCATTTCGCTGGCTGCAGGGCGTACCGGGCGTGACCATGGTGCTCAGCGGTATGTCCAGCATGGCACAGATGGTGGATAATGTCAAAACGTTTGAAGAACGGAAGCCCCTCAGCGAAGAGGAGCAGAATCTCCTCTTTGCGGCGGCGGAGAAGCTGAAAACCGGCGTTCCCTGCACCGCCTGCGGCTACTGCATGGACGGCTGCCCCCGGCATCTCGATATTCCGGGGCTGCTGGCGGTGCATAACGATTTGAAGGTGACGCCCACCTTTACGGTGGCAATGCGGGTGGAGGCCATGCCGCCGGAGAAGCAGCCCACCATGTGCATCGGCTGTGGACGCTGCGCCCGTGTCTGTCCCCAGAATATCAACATCCCCATGGCACTCAAAGATATGGTGGACATCCTCCACACCCTTCCCAGCTGGGAGAAGATCTGCCGGGAGCGGGAAGAGGCCGCTAGACAGGGAAAATAAGCATAGAACAGCGTGAAGAAAAGGACCGCCTGCGGGCGGCCCTTTTTTGCGCCCAAAGCGGGGCAGGTTCCTTTTTGCGCGTCCTTACATAGAATGACGTGGGAGATTTATTCTCCGGTAAGGAGGCATATTACGGGCATGATCAAAGTGCAAAACGCCGCCCTGACCTACCAATCCCCGGAGGGGGAGGTGGAGGCATTGCGCAATGTCTCCTTTGCAATGGAGGAAGGGGCGTTTTACAGCATTGTCGGCCCCTCTGGCTGTGGAAAATCCACACTGTTGGGGGCAATTGCAGGACTGGAGCAGCTCAGCGGCGGTGCGATTTATCTGGACGGTGAGGAGATTCGGGGGCCAAATCCCAAAATCGGGCTGATGCCCCAGAGCGACCAGCTGTTCGGCTGGAAAACCATCCGGGACAACGTGCTGCTGGGTTTGCAGGTGCGCCGGGAGAACACGCCGGAGCGCCGCGCCCACGCCGAGGAACTGCTGCACCGTTACGGCTTGGCGGAATTTGCCGATAAGCGACCATCGCAGCTCTCCGGCGGTATGCGTCAGCGCTGTTCTCTGATCCGCACGCTGGTACCGCAGCCGCGGATCTTGCTGCTGGATGAGCCGTTTTCTGCGCTGGACTACCAGACGCGGCTGGCTGTCTCGGCAGACGTCTACGAAATCTTGCGCCGGGAGCACATGACGGCGCTGCTGGTGACCCACGATATTTCCGAGGCCATCAGTATGTCAGATCGTGTGGTGGTGCTGTCCGGTCGTCCCGCTGTGGTGAAAAATATCCACGATCTGGGGGAGCTGCGCAAGCTGTCCCCCATGGAGCGGCGCGACACGGAGGAATTCCACACGTTTTTCAATACCATATGGAAGGAGTTGGAGATCCATGGATGAGAGAGTTCCCATCTCCTCCGCCCGTGCGCTGTGGCTGCGCCGGCAGATGCACCACCGCAGAAGTGTTCGAGTGTGGCAGGTATCGCTGGTGGTGGGGCTGTTTGCTCTGTGGGAGCTGTCCACCCGCTGTGGGTGGAGCGACGGCTTTCTCATCTCCAGCCCCGCAAGGATGCTGGAGACTTTTTGGACACTTTGCCGCAGCGGGGAATTGTTGTGTCATGTAGGCACTTCCTGCTGGGAGACAGTGGTAGGCTTTACGCTGGGAACCCTTTTGGGTACGCTGGTGGCAGTGGCTATGTGGTGGTGGCCTTCGGTGGCGGAGGTGCTGGATCCCTATCTGGTGGTGCTCAACGCCCTGCCCAAGACGGCGCTGGGCCCGATTTTTATTGTCTGGATGGGAGCGGGTACCGGCGCCATCATTATGATGACGCTGGCCATTTCTCTCATCGTCACTATTTTGAATATGTACATGGGCTTTCAATCCACCGATGCCCAGAAGATCCGGCTCATGCGCTCGCTGGGCGCAGACCGGGGGCAGATTTTGCGGATGCTGGTGTTCCCTGCCAACTGTCCTACGCTCTTCAATACGCTGAAGGTGAACGTGGGCCTATCGTGGGTGGGCGTCATCATGGGTGAATTTCTCGTCTCGCGCGCCGGACTGGGCTATCTCATCGTCTACGGCTCGCAGGTATTCAACATGGATCTGGTGATGACCAGCGTGTTGCTGCTGGCACTGGCGGCGGTGCTGATGTACCAGCTGGTGCTGTGGGGAGAAAAAATATTACATCATTATTGGGGGGTACAATCTTGAGAGGAAAGAAAGTATTTGCTGCTGTGCTGGCGATGACGATGCTGCTGAGCACATTGCTGATGGCCTGCGGCGGCAAGGAGGAGGCGTATACCACGGTGCGGGTCAATGAGGTGACCCACTCTGTCTTTTACGCGCCGCAGTATGTGGCCATGCGTCAGGGCTTTTTTGCAGAGGAAGGTTTGCAGGTGGAACTGACCAACGGCGGCGGTGCCGACAAGGTGATGACGGCCGTGGTGTCGGGGCAGTCGGATATCGGCCTTGCCGGACCGGAGGCCTGTATCTATGTCCGGCAGCAGGGCAAGGAGGATGTTCCGGTGATCTTCGCCCAGCTGACGCAGAAGGACGGCTCGTTTTTGGTGGGCCGCGACGAGGGAAACTTCTCGTGGGAAGACCTGCGGGGAAAGACCGTCATCGGCGGCAGAAAAGGCGGCGTGCCGGAGATGACGCTGGAATATGTGATGGCGCAAAACGGTGTGGAGCCCCATGTGGATGCCACGGTGGATACCTCGGTGCAGTTCAATATGATGGCTGGGGCGTTTACCGGCGGACAGGGTGACTATGTGACCCTCTTTGAGCCTACCGCCACGGAGCTGGAAATGGCGGGCAAGGGCCATGTGCTCTGTTCCATGGGCGAGGAGAGCGGCCTCATTCCCTATACGGCCTATTTTGCCAACCGCAGCTACATGGAGGAAAACAGCGACGTGGTGCAGCGCTTCACCAATGCCATCGCCCGCGCCCAGCGCTGGATGGCGGAGCACTCCGACCGTGAGGTGGCGCAGGCCATCGCCGACCAGTTCCCGGACACCTCCGTGGAGGTGTTGGAGCGGGTAGTGGAGCGGTATCGAGCCATTGACGCATGGAGCGCCACGCCGGTGATGGAACAGGCGTCGCTGGAGCGTCTGGAAACGGTGATGGAACACGCCGGAGAACTGGAGCATACGGCGTGGGTGGACTTTGAGGAAATGGTGGATAACAGCTTTGCCTGCAAGGCAGCAGCGTAAATGAAGAAACGGCAGCGGCCCCACATCGGGCTGCTGCCGTTTTAATGTTTTCTTGGAAAGACCGATATGCGTCAGTTCAGTGCCGAGCGGATATCGTAGTATTTTTGAATGCTGGAAGCGGCGTTCCATGTCATGTAGCCGCCGGTGTTGCCGGTATCCCGCAGCGCCCGGATCTGATCGCCGATCTGGTCGGGACCGTAGTAGGTGTAGGGCTCCCGGATGGCGCTGTAGGCCTGGAGCCAGGTGCGCACGGCGGCGGGAGAGACAGTCTCCTGCTGGCGCGCCGCCGCCTTTTCACCGAAGGTGTGGAGCATTTCGTAGGGGTGTTCCCACGGCAGCCAGTCGCCCACGGCGCTGTAGTGGTCGGGATAGGGCATGGCAGAGATGGCATCCACCACGGAACTGATGGCGGGCCAGTACTGGCCGTAGGCGCACACATAGCTCTCGGCGCACTCACCGAACACATCGGCGCTGACATAGACTCCGGCAGAGTGGAGACGGTCGCAGGCGTACATCAAAAAGCGCTGGATGGCCTGCGCCTTGCTCTCACCGTAGGTGTTGCGATAATCGATCTCCGAATCCTCGTATTCCCATGTGCCGTCGGGGAAACGCACATAGTCGAACTGAATCTCGTTGAAGCCCATCAGCTCCACCGCCTCCAGCGCCAGATCCACCTTGTACTGCCAGACGTAGCGGTTGTAGGCGCTGGGCCAGTACATTCCGCCGATCTCCATGGGCTGCCCGGTGGCAGTGGCGGCGATCAGCGCCTCCGGGTGGTCAACGGCGAAGTTGGGGTCGTTGAAGGTGGTGAGGCGTCCGATTACATAGTAGCCGGCATCCTTGATTTTCTTTACCGCCGCTTGATACTCCTCCAATGTGTTGTAAGCACTCGCGTAGGCGGAGGGGGAATATTTCTCCATGGTGGGAGAGGCGTAGCCGATAGCGCCTCCATCTTGAATGTCGATGACAAAGGCGTTGACGCCGCATCCGGCGGCAATGTCCAGATAGGTGTCCACGTTTGCGGTGAACTCATTGTTGAGATAGAGCGCCTTCACCTCGTCGGGCATGGTGTTGCCCTCGATGGGCGCTTTCTCGCGGGGAAAGTAGTCCAGTCCTGCGGCATCTCCGCCGCCCCAGCTGTCGCCGCGGCCGGCGTGGAGGGCATAGAGTTCCGCATCATACTGGGCCAGTGCCTCCTCCTCGGTATAGGCGAGGTAACCTGCCCGGACGAAGCCCTCCTCGTCCCCGAGGCGGACACGGTAGCGCTCCACAGAGCCATCGTCGGCGAGGCCCTCATAGTCCAGTACCTCCAGAGCCTGCCCCTTGTCGGCCAGTATCCCGGCCACAGCGCCGCTCTCGTCTGTGAGGTTCACGGCTGTGCGTACATATAGGGTCTCGGTGGTGACCACGGCGTGGGGGTCATCCGTGAGGTTTTCCTTGCTGATCCAGCCGAACTCCTCTTCTCCCAGCACCAGCTGTACCATGTCGGGATGTTCCTTGTCCTCGCCCACCACATAGGTGACAGAGCTGCCGCGCACGGCCTCCTGCAGCACGTTTCCGTCTGCATCGCAGATGGGGGCGGTCTGGCGCTGGGCGGCGATGTAGCCCTCTGCCGTCACCAGAGGGCGGGGCCACAGCAGCCACGCCGCAACAGCCACGATGGCCACAACGGCGACCACCGCCGCGATGACCGGCCAGCGTTTCTTTTTCGTCTTCTGAGAGACTTCATTTATTACAGTTTCCATAGAATACCTCAATGATAATTGTTGTGTGCTCATTATAGAGGAAAGCGGGCCGAATTTCCACATAAATCTTCTCACTTCGCCGAAAATATTGCGTTTGCGGCAAAAAATGACACTTATTATAGACAAGAAAAAACACTTGTGATATACTGCTAATATCTATAATTATGTAAAGCGGTAGTATATTTTCAAATTGGGTGAGTATATGAAATTTCTGCAAAAAAACTTTTTCCCGGCGTTGTGTCTGGTGCTGGCTGTGACGGTGATCATAGGTGCTTTTTGGATGCCGGCAGGTGCCACGGCGGCAGATGAGCTGGAGGCGGATATGCTGGGCCAGCTGTGCAGGAAGTACGAGTCCGGTGATCCGGGCAGCATTTCTTCCGGTGAGGGAGATGCCGGCGGCAAATCCTACGGCGCGTATCAGTTTTCCAGCGTCTATGATAAACCCCGGGATTTCTTCCTGTGGTGTCAGAGCAGTGGCAGCTATACCTACCGGGGCTTCGGTGACCGGCTCAGTGAGGCCTATAGCAAGGACGGCGGGTACGGCAGCAACTTTGACGAGACGTGGAAGGACCTGGCAGAAGAAAATTCCGAGGGCTTCTTCCGTGCGCAGCAGACCTATGTGGGCATGAATTACTATGAGCCTGCTGTTGCCGCCGTGGAGAACTCCATCCCAGGCTTTGACATGAGCAACTACAGCATTGCTCTGCGCAACGTGCTCTGGTCCCGTGCCGTGCAGCACGGATCGGGCGGCGCCTGTGAGGTGGTGGAGGACGCGGTAGCTGAATTGGGCGGCTTTACCAACCAGCCGGAGTCCGAGCTGATCGATGCCATCTACCGCTCCAGCGGCGAGGTACGGCCCAGAAGGGACGGGGACAGAAACTGGATGTCCGGCTCCCTTGCCGAGCGCTACGGTGTCTCCAACATGGTGATGTCCTGGTACCACGGCAGCAGCGGCGATGTGCAGCTGGGCGTCTATATCCGCCTGCGGATCAACGAGGTTTCCGAGGCGCAGCTGATGCTGGCGGAGTATGGCTATAAGGATGCTCCGCTTTTGGAGGGCAACTACTTTTTGAGCCCTGCTGCCAACACGAAGCTGGCGGCACTGGCGAAGGGCTCTGTCGTATCCCTGAATACACTGGACAAGAGTGAGATGCAGAACTTCCAGCTTACATACTATGCCAGCGGCTATTACACCATCAAAAATCTGGGCACGGGGCAGCGTCTGACGATGGACAGCAGCGGCAACGTGTATCTGGCAGCGGCAACGGCTGGCAACAATCAGATGTGGAAGATGGAGCGGCTCAACAGCGGCTTCTCCGTGCAAAACCGGGGAACCGGGAAATACCTCTCCGCGACCAATGCTGCCGCCGGCGGACAGCTGCGCGGCAATGATACGGCCATGCAGTGGCAGCTGCAGCCCGGTACCGGCGCATGGAAGCTGACCGGCGCCAACTACCCCACCTACTCCAGTAGTATACAGGAGGGCAACTCCGGCTTTGATTTCCGCGGTACGCTGACCAACGGCGTCTCCCCCATCCGGACAGTCACGGTTTCCGCCCTTGACAGCAACGGGCAGGAGGGCTTCCCCAATGGACCGGCGCGTGCCGATAACATCAACTCCAATTATTACAATTTGAGGGATCTAGACTACGCGGTGGCGTTCAGCCGCTTGAAAGCGGGCAGCTATACGCTGGTCATTTCGGCCGAGAGCGCCGACGGGGATAAGTTCAGATTGGAGTCCCCGTTCTATGTGCTCGATGGCGGCCACGAGGTAATCTTTGACGCCTGCGGCGGTACCAGCTCAGAGGCGCGGCGGATCGTGTCCGCCGGTCAGGCCTATGGTAAGCTGCCTACGGCGAAAAAGCCCGGCTATGTGTTCAAGGGCTGGTATACGGCCCCCGAGGGAGGTACGCTGGTGGATTCGAATACACCGGCCGGTGCGGACAGAACCACGCTCTATGCACACTACGGCACAGCCTATACCTATCAGTTCGTCAACTATGACGGCGCGGTGGTGGCTATCGGTGAACTGGAACAGGGCGCCGTGATTCCGACACCTTCACAAAAACCCTATCGTCCGGGAGATGCGACCAGCTACTATGTATTCACCGGCTGGGAGGGCTATACCGAGGGAATGACCATCTCCGGCGATGTGACGTTCAAAGCGCAGTATCGGCAGGAGTCGCTGTCGGAAGTGAAGGAGATCGTCAGCCAGGTGTACCCCATCAGTGACGGCTATCTGCGCGCCATCCCCACCACGACATCGACGGCAGATGTGCTCAATACGCTTTTGCCCAAGGATGCCATTACTATCCATCAGGGCACCTCTGCCGGCGGACAGCTGGCCGGTACCGGCATGACGGTGGAATATACAGTGAACGGCGAGGTAAAGCAGACGCTGACGCTGGTGGTTACCGGCGATGTCAACGGTGACGGCAAGTGTACACTGACCGACATGGTGCAGCTGCAAAGCCATATTCTGGAGCGGCAGGTTCTGACCGGGGCCCGGGAACAGGCGATGGATCTCAACGGCGACGGCAAGGTGACGCTGACCGATATGGTGCAGATGACTGCAGTGATTCTGGGCAAGAGCGAACTGAAGCCCAACTAATCTCAACTTTAGGTGGTATTATCCATGAAAAAACGGATTTCTTCAATTTTATCTCTGGCGCTGGTGCTGATGATGCTGACAGCCCTGTTCCCTCAGCGGGCAGAGGCTGCAGGAATCAGCTTTTCCGGCGCAGGCTCGCTTCGTGAGGGCGAGCGCGTGACCGTGACCTTCTCCCTCAGCGGAAGCAATATCCTCGCTGTGGAAGCAAACCTTGATTATGACAGCAGCCATTTGACGCTGGAGGACGTTTCGCAGGAGATCGGCGGCGGTTGGGTCATGGATAGTAACGGCAGCAAGATCGTGCTGCGCGATACGACGCTCAATAACCCCATCAATTCCGGCACCTCCCTGTTTTCCGCCACCTTCCGGGTGGATTCCGGCACGCCGGCCGGTACCAGTGTGTGGGCCAGTGTCAGCAGCGTGGTGGTTTCCGATGGTGATTCGGATATCTCACTGGGCAGTGCCAGCTGGGGAGCCGACATCTTGGCTCCCCTCTCCGGCAACAACTATCTCTCCTACATCACCTGCTCCAATGGCACGCTGGAGCCTGCGTTCTCCCCGGATATCCGGGAGTACAGCATGACCGTGCCCTATGAGGTGGATTCTCTGGGGCTGGACTGGGGCCGGGATTCCGGCAGCTCGTGGGTAGATGTCTCCGGCAACAGCCTGTCGGTGGGTGCCAATACCGTCAGCCTTACGGTTACGGCGGAAAACGGGAATACCCGTACCTACTATATTTACGTCACCCGTGAGCAGGACCCCGATTATGTTCCCGGCACGGATGCCACACTGTCCGGCTTGACGGTGTCCACCGGAGCGCTGAGCCCGGCGTTTGATCCGGCGAAGCTGGACTATGTGGTCTATGTTCCCTATGAGACGGAGAGTATCTCCATTGACGGTACCGCCAATGATGCCAAGGCCAAGGGCGTGGTGCAGGCTGCCAGCGATAAGCTGCAGCCGGGCGACAACCTTTTGAAGGTGGTGTGTACGGCAGAGGACGGCACGACTACCAAGACCTATCAGATCCATGTGGTTCGTATGCCTGCCTACGCCGGTGTGCTGCCGACCATCACGGGCATTGATTTGGCTGTCCCGGCAGGTCCGGCGCTGGATAAGAGCAAGGCTGCAGATACGATGGAGATCCCGCTGGCGCTGACCCTGCCCCTGATCGGCGAGGTGCCCACTTGGGCGGTTGCCGTGGTGGTGCTGGTTTTGGTGCTGCTTTTGCTGTTCCTGCTGGCTTGGTTCTGGGGTCGTCACAGCGGCAAAAAGAAGATCTTAGAGTAGCTGGACGAGGAGCCGGCATTTGCGCCGGAGGAAGAGTTCATTGTGACGGACGAGCCGGAGAGCGAGAGTGCTCTGGAAGAGACTCCGACGGAAGCTGTTGACGCAGAGACTGCTGCGGTAAAGACGGAGACGCCCGATGTTCCGGAAGAGTCTGCGGCGGCAGAGGACGCTCCGGCGGATACTCCTGCGGCGGAAGCCCCCGATATGGATGCCCCTGCGGTTGAGGAAACGATTACTGAGGAAGCACCCACAGAGGAGCCCGTCACTCCGGCGGAGGACGTGCCCACAGCGGCAGAGCCCGACACGACGGCACCGTCTGCGGAGAATGTTGAAGAAATAATTTCCCAGCAGATCGCGGCGGAGGTTTCCGCACAGATGGAGAAGAAAGAGGCGGAAGAGAAGAGCGAAAAGAAGATGTCGCTCACGGAGCTTCTGGAGGATATCCACAATATGTAAAAGAAAAAATCACCCGTTTTCAAAACGGGTGATTTTTTTATGGGAGCATTAGGATCAGTAGTCCACCTTCATCAGGCACAGACCCTCCGGGGGTGCCGTGGGGCCTGCCTGTTTGCGATCTTTGGCCTCCAGAATAGCAGCTACGTCCTCCACGGACAGATGGCCGCGGCCTACCTCCAACAGTGTGCCCACCAGAATACGCACCATGTTCTGCAAAAAGCCAGTGCCGTGGAAGGTGAAGACCACGCGATCCCGCCGCCGTTCGATGGCGATGGAGTCCACGGTACGCACGGTGGATTTTTTCATTCGGGGATTGCCACAGAACGAGCGAAAATCGTGCTCGCCGGTGAGGATGGCGGCGGCTTGGCGCATCCGCTCCACATCCGGCTGATAGTCCAGCATGGTCACATATTTCCGGTCAAACACCGGCTTTACCGGCCCGTCAAAGCAGGTGTAGCGGTAGGTTTTGCCCAAGGCGTTATACCGGGCATGGAAGCGCTCACCCGCCTCCTTTACCTCCCGCACGGCGATGGCGTCGGGAAGATACCGGTTCATGTAGTCCCGAATCTCCTCCGGCGACTCCGCCACATCCAGACGCACGGAGGCCACCATGGCACGGGCGTGAACGCCGGCATCGGTGCGGCCTGCGCCGATTACGTCCACTGCCTGACCGCTGAGCCGGGAGAGGACACTCTCCAGCTTTCCCTGCACGGTGTCCCTGTCCGGCTGACGTTCCCAGCCGAAAAAGCGTGTGCCGTCATAGGCAATGGTCAGCTTGTAGTTTTTCTCCATGGTTGCACCTCCGAAGTTGTTATGTCTATTGTAGCAGAGATTTTCCCCTTTGCACAGAGAAAAAACGCCGCAGGTTGTGTCTGCGGCGTTTTGCTATATGTTACAGCCACCCCATCAGTCGGATAAAGCTCCGCAGGAGCTTTGCACCGTAGAAGATGATCACGGCGCCGCAAACCTTGTTGATGACGGTGAGAATCTTGTCGTTGAACCGGGCGGAGAACAGGGAGATGATAGTGGAGATGCCTAAGAACCACAGCACGGAGGCAGAGGCAAAGCCGCCAATGAAGAAGAGATCCGTTCCCGCTGGGAGGCTGGCCCGGAAAGCGCCCAGGATCATGGTGCCGTCAATGATGGCCTGGGGATTGAACCAAGTGACCACGCAGGCAGTGGTAATGACCTTCCAGATGGGCAGGTTCACGTTAGTGCTCTCGTCCATGGCGGCCTTGGCGCGCAAAAGCCCGATGCCGATCCAGATGACGATGAGGCTGCCGATGGCCAGAATGACCTTTTGCAGCCACGGCAAAGCCTGCATTAGCGCCCCCACGCCCAAAAAGCAGGCAAGCCCCAGCGTAATATCGAAAAAGATTACGATCAGCGCCGTGAGATAGACGCGCCGGCGCTTCTGAGTCAGTGCGGTGTTGATGACGAAAAGGTTCTGGAGGCCGATGGGCGTCACATAGGCAAGCCCCATGGTCAGCCCCTGCAGATAGATGTGCATAGGTGTCTCTCTCCTTTGTTACACATGATAGTTCAAAGTATACCAGAATTTGCAAGAATGACAAGTCAATGGCGGCTTTTCGTAAAAAAGGTTTCCTACAACGGCGGAAAATGCTATAATGGAGCAACGAAAGAAAACGGGCGATGAAAGGAAAGAGAGCTATGTATCGCATCGGAATTGATTTGGGCGGCACGAATATTGCCGTTGGCGTTGTGAATGAAAACTATGAGATTGTGGCGCAGCACAGTGTGCCCACCGGCGCGGAGCGTCCGGCGGCAGAGGTGATCGCCGATATGGGCAGCGCCGTGGAGACGGTGCTTGCCAAGGCGGGACTGACGGCCGCGGATTGCGAGAGTATGGGCATTGGCTCCCCCGGCACCTGCGACAGCGAGAACGGCGTGGTGGTGCGTGCCTATAACCTCAACTGGTTTGATGTGCCGGTGTGCCGGATGCTGGAGGAGCGCTTCCATATTCCGGTGTATCTGAGTAACGATGCCAACTGTGCGGCGCTGGCCGAGACGGTGGCCGGTGCGGCCCGCGGCTGCCGCAATATGGTGCTCATTACGCTGGGTACCGGTGTGGGCGGCGGTATCATTATTGATGGTAAGATCCATGCCGGAATGCGCAGTGCCGGCGCGGAGATGGGCCACGTCCTGCTGGTGCTGGACGGTGAGCCCTGCACCTGTGGGCGGCGTGGCTGCTGGGAGGCTTACGCCTCCGCCACGGCGCTCATCCGCCAGACGAAAGAGGCGGCAAAGGCGCATCCCACTTCCCTGTTGGCGAAAATTCTGCCGGAGGAGATCACCGGACGCACGGTTTTTGACGCCGCCGATCAAGGGGACGCCGTGGCCGAGGAGGTCATCCGCCGCTATTGCGTGTATATCGCCGCGGGCTTTACCGATCTGGTCAATGCGCTGGCCCCGGAAATGATCCTGCTGGGCGGCGGCATCAGCCGCCAGGGGGAGCGCATTTTGGAGCCCATCCGGGCGTATGTGGCCGACAACTGCTTCGGTCAGCACGAGGGTGCCATCCCTGTCATTCAAGCGGCACAGCTGGGCAATGAGGCCGGTATCATCGGCGCTGCTGCGCTTTAAACCGCAAAGAATCCCTTCTTTTGAAAAAAGAGGGGATTTTTTGTCACAGATTTCCACTTCATCCGTTAGATAAGCAGAGAGGGGGGGAGAGCAATGCAGGGAGATCTGTTGGAGGAGCTGTATCGCCAGTATTATGGCGGCGCTCTCCTCTATGTGCTGAGCCTGTGCCGGGATGCGGCGCTGGCGGAGGAAATTGTGCAGGACGCTTTTGTAAAGGCGTACCTCTCCCTCCCCGACGATGTGCCGTCCTTCCCCTTCTGGCTCATGAAGGTGTGCCGCAACCTCTTTATTGACCGCTGGCGGCACGAGAAGTTCCTGACAGACGATGCGCCGCCGGAACGGGGCGGCACGGACACGGCGGAGACGGCACTGCTGCAAAAGGAGGACGTGGCGGCGCTGTATCGGGGGATGGAAAAACTCTCCCCCGGTGACCGGGAGCTGCTGGCGCTCCACTACTTTGCATCCCGCCCCATAGGCGAGATCGCGATGCTGCTGGGACTGACCCCGGCGGCAGTACGGCAGAGATTGCACCGGGCAAGGCTGCGCCTGCGGCATATCATGGAGGAGGATGGCTATGAAGTTTGAAGAGCTGTTGAAAAAATATGAGAACGGCACGGCGACGCCGGAGGAGCGGCAGCTGGTGGCCGACGAGATCGAAAAGGTGCGTCTCATCGAGGAGCATCTGGCACTGCAGGAGGAAGAACTGCCCTTTGCCGCAGAGCCGGAGCCAGCGCAGGCGGAGGTAAAGAATGTCCGCAGACAGGTCAAGCGCAATACCCGGCGCACGGCGCTGGCGGTGGCGGCGGCAGTGCTGGCGGCACTGGCACTGCTGCAGTGGGTGGTTTTCCCGTTGGCGAATGCCCGGATCTATGACCACGGGGAGGAGTATACCGCCGAGGGTGGACAGCTGTCCGAATACAAAATGTTCATGGATGTCTACACCCAGCTCCATATGCCTCTTTACAACTATGTGGGGACGTATAAGGAGAGCACAGGCTTTGGGAGATGGACGCTCTATAACCAGTTTTGGAACGAGCAGGGGCAGCGTGAACAGGCTGCTTTCACGCTCCGCTGCGGCTTGCTGCTGACGAAGTCGCAGGAGTTTTGGAACCTCTTCCCGGCTGTGAATCTGTTTGAGACCTCTGCCGATGAGGGCGCAGCGGAGGAGGAATGGGCACAGATGCGGACAACCTACGATGCGGCGCTGGAGAAGATGGACGACTCCGTGCAGGTGACCGCTGCCGTTAGCTTCACCCGCCCCCTGACGATGGCAGAGCTGGTGGAATTTCGGGAAACATGGGGACAGGAAAATGGGCTGCGGCAGAGCCATGTGAAGTCCGCCGCGCTCCACAGCTTTTATGGCGGGCGTCCCATGTTCCTCCGTCTGGACAGTGGAGCCATCAACTGGGGCGAGGGCGTCAGCCCGGACTATCCCTGTCTGAGCCTGACTTATCTCACGCAGGAGGAGCAGGAACTTCCCAAGGAAGAACTCTATCAGCAGCATCTGGAGAGCCAGCTGCGGTATATGATCGACCACCCCAATCTATCCCGGCGGATCGCCGGGGATACCCAGCCGTTCCAGAATATGCTGGCGGATGTACAGGAGAACGGGGCGCAGTTTTCCGGCATCTGGTATCAAGGCACGGCGCAGGAGCTGCTAAGGCT
>JAHHSH010000090.1 GCA_020025345.1 Oscillospiraceae bacterium
AGGAAGCTGAACTTCTCCTTGGCGGCGTTGATGCCCAGGCCGATGGCCACAGCGGAGACGACGATGGCGAGAATGCCACCGTTGTTGGTGAGGGCTGCGGTCAGATTGTTGGGGACGGCGTTGATGAGGATCATCAAGGGATTGGAACCGGTAGAACCGGTGGAAGCGTCCAGATTGGAGAGGGAGGTGTTGTTAAAAAGACCGGCGCGGTAAGCGGTAAAGCCAGCCACAGAGGCCAGCAGGATGCCGATCACGGTGGTCAGCATGAAAAAGCCCACCGTCTTGGAGGAAATACGGCCCAGTTTGCGGGAGTCGGAGATGCGGATCATGGCCAGAATGATGCTGGTGAACACCATGGGGACGATGACAACCTGCAGCGAACGAACGAACAGCTGGCCGACGATGTAGAAAAGACCAATGGCCTGTTCGTTGCCGGCAACGGAAATGTCGGCGAACAAAAGATTGTTGATGGTGTTCCAGAGCTGTGCGTTGCCGCCGTTATTGAGGCTCTCTCGCAGGAAGATGGTACCAAGGCCGCAAATAAGGCCCAGAACCAGTGCAATCGCCATTTTGACGGCTAAGGAATTGGAATTTTTTTTCTGCATGATACATCTCTCCTCTTTGTTTTTAAAAACAAAACCCCATAGGACGAGCCTATGGGGGAGAAAATCATAACGTGTGCGCCACAAGGACGCTCCGGTGCCGCAAGCAGCTGCAATACACCCGAAAAACAAATCGATATGGTCGCCTTCATAGCCTCTCGTGCTATATTAAAGTCTTCTTTTCGTGCATTATTATAGACAGGATTGTTGAAAAAAGTCAAGGAAAAAAGAGATAAAAAACCACTAATCTACATCATGCCAAAAGAAAGAGAACGGCGGGAAAAAGATGTGTGGAAATTGACCAATCAGAGCTCCAGAGCTGTCCGCGCAGCACGGACAGCGTCCAGAGAAGTCTGCTGTATATGCCACTCGTCCAGTCCCGGGAGGCCCATGGGTACCCCGTCCCGGCGAAAACGCATTTCGCTGGGAAGAGAGGTTTTGCAGCTGGCGTGGAAAGCGCGGGCACCGGGGAAACGGCTGCGCAGCGCCGCAATGCCCCGCGCGTTGACACCGGCACCGATGAGAACCTCCGGGCCGTTCATTTCGTCCCGCAGAGCGAGAAGCGCCCCGATGATTTCCAGCCCCTCTTGGCAGGAGGCGGCAGCGCCGCTGGTGAGCACCGTGTCAAAGCCCAGTGCCGCTGCATCCCGGTAGGTCTGCAGAGGATCACGGGATACGTCGATGCAGCGGTGCAGAGTCAATCCACAGCCCTGTGCGGCAGTGAGCAGCGGCTCCATGGCTGCGCCGTCCAGATCCCCCAGCGGCGTGAGGCAGCCCAGCACAAAGCCATCGGCACCGGCATGGCGCAGTTCGGTGATCTGGTCTGCCAGCAGGAGAAGTTCTTCCTTGGAATAGAGAAAGTCACCGCTGCGGGGGCGCATGAGACAGCGGATGGGAAGGCTGCTCTCGGCGCGGATCTGCCGCAAAAGCGCTGTGTAGGGGGTGAGACCGCCGACGTTCAAGGCACTGCACAGCTCCAGACGCTGTGCTCCGCCTGCGATGGCAGCACGGGCAGAAGCCAGAGAGTCCACACAGATTTCCAGCATCATACCTGCTCCTTTCCTCCGCGCAGAAGAGTCATCAGCTCTGCTGTGTCGTGGGCAATGGCCACGGTACCGGCGCGCTCCATGTCCTCCACGATGCCGTAGCCCCACGAAACGCCGATGGTGGGAAGCTGGTGTGCAGCGGCACCTAACACATCAAAGGTGGTGTCGCCCACCATGACAGCGTCGGCAAAATCGCCGACCTCTTCCAGAAGATAGGTGATGATCTGCTCTTTGGTGGTGCGGCTGCTGTCCAGAGCAGCACCGGCGATGCACTCAAAATAGGGGGCGACGCCGAAACGGGTGAGAACCTCCACGGCCATGACCTCGGGCTTGGAGGTGGCGACCAGAAGGCGGAAGCCTTCGTCGTGCAGCGTTTTGAGCATTTCAGCGATACCGGGATAGAGGAAGCACTCGAACTTCCCGGTGGTATTATAGCGGCCGCGGAAGATGGACAGAGCCTCATCCAAGTCCTCCGGCTTTACGCCAAAGCGCGCGAAGGAGTCCCGCAGCGGCGGTCCGACAAAGGTGCGCATCTCGGAGGGAGAGGGGAGGGGGATGCCAAAGCGGCACAGAGCCAGTTCGGCGCAGCGCATAATGCCTTCGCCGGTATCCACCAGCGTGCCGTCTAAATCAAAAAGAACAGTCTTATAGTGATTCATAATAAGCTCCTTTGTTGAATTCTGAATGATTTATAGCATGTTTGCCTGTGTTTGTCAAATGACGGATTACAGGCACTTTTGAGGAAATGTGAAACAGCCACGCCCCTGCTCCACTAGGGAGAGGTCGTGGCTGTTTATATCATTCATAGAGGGAGATCAGACCTGATATTTCCGTGTGTACTCCTCGTAGTGCTGTGCGAAGTTGTGGGAGCGCAGCTCCTTGAGACTGTGGGTATCGTAGCAGCCGGAGTGGAACTCGATCATGGAGATGGTGATGTTGGAGCAGTGGTCGGCAATACGCTCACAGTCTGTCAGCAGATCGTTGAAGATAAAGCCCTGCGTCAGGGAGCAGGTACCCTGCTGAAGCCTGTCCACATGGTGGAGCTTGATCTCGTTGCAGAGAATGTCGATGCGCTCTTCCAGCGGTGCCACCAGATAGGCCTTTTCAATATCGTTTTCCGTGAATGCGGAGATGGCAAGATCCAGAATTTCCAAAACGGCGGCAGAGAGTACAGCGAGTTCCGACTGTGCTGCTTCCGAAAAGACTGCCTGCTTGTCATAGATCTCAGCAGCAGCCTCGGAGATGTTGATGGCGTGGTCGGAGATACGCTCAAAGTCACCCAGCGCGTGCAGATAGCGGGCAACACGCTCGTTCTGGGCTTGACTCAACTCCTGCGTATTGAGCTTGACGAGATAGGCGGAGAGGCGATCTTCGTAGAGGTCGACCTTCGATTCCGTTTTCTCCACGGAATGTTTCCCCGACTCGGTGTAGTCGGTCAGCAGGCGGAAAGCGGCATCCACGTTTTTGTTGGCCAGCTTTGCCATGGCGGTAACAGTTGCATGGCTCTGTTCCACGGCAAGGGTGGGGTGCTGGATGAAACGCTCGTCCAGACGGTCCAGATCTTTGTTCGTCGCCTGCTCGGTGCTGGCCTCCTTAACAAAGAGGCTGGCAATGGAGATGATTTGCCGGGTGAAGGGGAACAGAAGCATGGCGGTGATCGTACGGAAGATCGTGTTCACCGCAGCAATGTTTACCGGGGTCATGACCCATGTGTTGAAGTTCAGACCCAGTGGGTTCAGTACAAAATAGTAGAGGAAAGAGCAGAGCAAAACACCCAGTGTCTCAATAATGAGATAGGAGAAAGCGGCCTTGCGTCCGTTGCTCTTGGCGCCCAGAGCGGACAGCAGCACGGGGACGGCGGCACCGATGGCGATACCGAGGATCACAGGATACGCGGTAGCAAAGCTGATGGCACCCGTCATGGACAGTGCCTGCAGAATACCGACGGCGGCAGAAGCGCTCTGCAAAACGGCGGTGAAGGCGGCACCTACAAGGATGCCTAAGAAGGGATTGGAGAAGGTAGTCATCATCTGGATGAAATGAGGACTCTCCTTGAGCGGAGCAACAGCACCACTCATGAGCTGCATACCATACATCAGCACGGAAAAACCCATCAGAATGTTTCCGATGTGGTGATGGATCTGCTTTTTGGAAAACATACCGAGGATGATACCTACGACGGCCACAATCGCGGTAATTGTCGAGGTGGAGAGCAGAGAGACCCAGCCGCCGACACCCTCGATACTGGAAAGACAGATGATCCATCCAGTGACACTGGTGCCGATCAGGGCACCCTGAATGACGTTGATAGCGCGCTCCAGCTTCATCATGCCGGAGTTGACAAAGCCCACGACCATGACGGAAGTCGCCGATGAAGACTGAATTACGGAGGTCACACCGGTGCCCAGCAGCACGGCTTTGAAAGGTGTTCCGCTCAGCCGATATAAAACCAATTCAAGTTTGTTGCCTGCGACTTTGTTTAAGCCTTCTCCCATTAGATTAATACCAAAGAGAAAAAGTGCAATACCGCCCAACAGGCTGAAAAAGTTGGCAATACTCAAAAACTCATCTCCCAATCTGATTTGTTTTGAAAATCCACACTACATGATAACACGCCACAGAGTTTAGGGCAATACAAGAAGCACGTTAATATGGAGAAGTTGAGGGGGATTTTGCGATATTTTCTGGCATACGGACGAAATGTGACGGAAAAAGGGAAATTTTAGGCGGCAGTTTTTCTTTGCCGAGTGTACAGCGGCGCTGCAGGGATTTATCCTCAAGAGCGGCATTTATATGTCGGGGCATAGGGACTTCCTTTTTCCACATAGGATGAACGTAAAAGGAGGAGATTTCTATGATTTCTACACTGCTGTTGCTATTGTCCAATAGCCTTTTTTTGTCTCTGCATTTGTCCGGAGGCAGCGGCTCTTTTCCACGTCCTTTGTCAGCAGAGGAGGAGAAGGCGTGTCTGGAGCGGTGTGCTGCCGGAGATTTGGAGGCGCGTAATGAGCTGGTGGAACACAATCTGCGGCTGGTAGCGCATATTATTAAGAAGTATTATACCCAGAGTGACAATCAGGAGGACTTGATCTCCATTGGCACGATCGGGCTTATTAAGGCGGTCAATACATTCCGGCCCGATAAGAAGATTCG
>JAHHSH010000091.1 GCA_020025345.1 Oscillospiraceae bacterium
TCCACCGCCGCGGCTCTGCGGCAAATGGAGACGATGTTGCGCTTGACAAGGGGCTCGCCGCCGGTAAAGCGTACCTTGCGGATGCCCAGCGATGCGGCGGCGCGGACGGCGGCGATAATCTCATCCTCCGTCATCATGTCGGTATGGCGCTTCTTCTCCACGCCGCACTCCGGCATACAGTAGCGGCAGCGGAGGTTACAAAGTTCCGTCACGGAGATCCGCAGATATGTAATTTCTCGGGAGAAACGATCAACCATAGCTACCTCACAAAAGTGTATTTTCTCTATTATATCGTTTTACGCTGCAATGCACAAGCACGGAAATTCCTGCGCTATTGACGAAAGCGGAGGAGCCAGATACAATTAATATATTATAAAAAGGAGGAATCCGCCATGAAAAAAACACCGTCCATGGATCAGTGGCTGCAGGAGGCCAAGCAGGCCCCCAACGCCGACAAAGTGGGAATGTACCTCGTACACAACGGAACAGTACGCGTCACGGCCCGCGCCGAGGTGCGGCAGGAGGCGGGGCAGACCCGACCTGTTAAGGGGATGGTGTTCTCCCATGACCGGGAAAAGGTGGCGGCGGCAGAGGATGCCACCCGCGCCTTGGAGGGCATCTACTATGTGCGCACATGGCTCGACGAGGGACAGCTCTCGGTGGGTGACGATCTCATGTATGTGCTGGTGGGCGGCGATATTCGGCCCCATGTGCTCTCGGCACTGGATTTTCTGGTAGGAAAGCTGAAAACAGAGTGCGTCCGGGAGCAGGAACTCTACGATTGATGATTCTAATAGGGGAGAGGTGCAATCCGTGCGGAGATTGTACCTTTTCTTTTTACGGCAGGTGACGAAACTGTCATCTTGGTGTCACAGACCTGTCACCTGCGGGCGGTAACATAGAAATAGTAAAGCTATAAAAGAAGCCAGCCGTGAAAGGAGGGGACAGTACCATGAAACGAAAAGCAAAAAAGCGGCGTATATGGCTGGGCGCGTTGATCGTCCTTGCGGCGCTGGTGCTCTGGACGATCTGGGGGAATATCACGGTGCAGACCACTGTCTACCATGTGCATGATTCTCAATTGCCGGAAGGCTTTGAGGGTTACCGAATCGCGCAAATCTCCGACCTTCACAATGCGGAATTCGGTGCGGACAATCAAAAGCTCCTGTCCATTCTCAAAAAGGAACAGCCGGACATCATCGCCATGACCGGCGATCTGGTGGACTCGAACCATACCGATATAGAGATTGCCACTACCTTCGCCCGGCAGGCGGTGGAAATTGCCCCGTGCTACTATGTGACCGGCAACCATGAGGCGTGGCTGGGGGAGACATACGAAACATTGGAGAAGCAGCTCGAAGCGTGCGGCGTAATGGTGCTGCGTAATCAGTCTGTAACGCTGCACAAAGGCAGCGATACCGTGCAGCTCATGGGCATTGATGACCCGGATTTTGCGGAGTCCGGCAGCGGAATGTTTGATCTTGAGATGGGAATTATTTCCGAGGAAATCAAACGAGCAGAAGGGGGAGATGGGTATCGAATTTTACTCTCCCACCGCCCGGAGGTTTTCTCCACCTATGTAGACAGTGATATTTCTCTGGCGCTTTGCGGCCATGCCCACGGCGGCCAGTTCCGCCTCCCCTTTATAGGTGGGCTGGTGGCGCCGAATCAGGGTCTTTTCCCGCAATATGACGGCGGCGTATATACCCAAGACGGTACTACCATGATCGTCAGCCGCGGCATCGGCAACAGCATCATCCCGGTGCGGTTCAATAACCGCCCGGAGGTGGTGATCGCTGTACTGCACAATTTGTAAAAGAGCACCCGGACGGAAATTCCGTTCGGGTGTTTTTGTATGGCTGGATATGAACAATGCGTAAACTATTAAATAACTCGTGTTAATTTTTATATAAATCTATTGACAAATTATAAAACGGCGGTATGATAGCCATAGTAGAACAAGGAGGTGTCCTATGAAGAAGAATCTATATAGTCTGATGCTCTCGGATGATGTGGTGCGTGAAGTGGACGCAATGGCACACCGGCTGGGTACCAACCGTTCGGCGTTGGTGAACCGCATTCTGGCAGAGGCCGTTTCTGTGCGGACACCGGAGCAGCAGATTCAGGATATTTTTGAGACGATTGAATCGCTGGTGGCACCGGGGCGGGAATTGGTTCCCTTTTTCGCCCCCAATTCCCCCACCATGTCCCTCAAATCCAGTCTTAGCTACAAGTACCGCCCGACAGTGAAGTACGAGGTGGAGCTGGACATGGGGGAGTCGGATAAGCTGGGGACGTTGAGCGTGGTGTTCCGCACCCAGTCTGCGCCGCTCATTGATGCGCTGACTGATTTTTTCCGCTTGTGGGTGCAGATCGAGAATACCCATTTGGCGCCGCGGTTGGGAGTACAGCTGCGCTGTTCCCTCTACGAGGGACGCTTCCTCCGACCCATCGCCCTGCCTCGGCAGGATTGCAGCGCCGAGGAGATCGCGCAGGCGATTTCCGACTATGTGCAGCTCTTTGATCGCCTGTTAAAGGCGTATCTGGGTGGCAGCACTGCCCGCCAAATCGAGCAGGCTTACTGCGACAATTTGTGCCGCAGAACAATTTTGATTTAACAAGAATGAGGTGATACCATGAATGAGGAAAAGTATACGCGTAAAACCATGGAGGCCGTGCAGACGGCACAGGCCATGGCGCAGGAGAATGAAAATCAGTATTTGACAACGGAGCATCTGCTGTATGCACTGCTGGATCAGGACGGCGGCCTCATCGGCTCCATCTTCAGCCGTATGGGTGTCAACTGTGACAGTATGCTGGCGGAGTTGGATGAGATGGTGTCCCGGCTTCCCAAGGTTTCCGGTACCAATGGTCAGGTTTATGCCGCGCCGGAGACGGCCAAGGTCATCCAGCTGGCGGAGAAGATTGCCACTAAGACCCATGATGAGTATGTGTCTGTGGAGCATCTGATGTTGGCCATCTTCTCTGAGGGCTCGGCGCAGGTGCGTGCCATGCTGCAAAATCACGGAGTGAACCGCAGCCGCTTTAGTGAAGAGCTGTCCAAGGTGAAGTCCGGCCCCGTCACCAGCGATAACCCGGAGGACACCTACGACGCACTGAAAAAGTACGGTACCGATCTGGTGGAGCGTGCCCGTAACAACGAACTGGACCCAGTGATTGGACGTGACAGCGAAATCCGTGACGTGATCCGCATTCTCTCCCGTAAGACGAAAAATAACCCGGTGCTTATCGGTGAGCCCGGTGTCGGTAAGACGGCCATTGCCGAAGGGCTGGCACAGCGTATCGTTCGCGGCGACGTGCCGGACGGCTTGAAGGATCGCACCATCTTCTCGCTGGATATGGGTGCCCTGATCGCCGGTGCCAAGTACCGCGGCGAATTTGAGGAGCGGCTCAAGTCCGTGTTGGAGGAGGTGCGTAAGTCCGAGGGACGCATCATCCTCTTCATCGACGAGCTGCACACCATCGTGGGTGCAGGCAAGACGGAAGGCAGTATGGATGCCGGCAACCTCCTCAAGCCCATGCTGGCCCGTGGTGAGCTCCACTGCATCGGCGCCACGACGCTGGACGAGTATCGCCAGTATATTGAGAAGGATGCAGCGCTGGAGCGTCGTTTCCAGCCGGTGCTGGTGGATGAGCCTACAGTGGAGGATACCATCTCCATCCTGCGTGGCTTGAAGGAGCGCTATGAGATATTCCACGGTGTTCGCATCCACGATAACGCCTTGGTGGCGGCGGCAACGCTGTCCAACCGCTATATCACGGATCGTTTCCTGCCGGATAAGGCCATTGATCTGGTGGATGAGGCCTGCGCAAAGATCCGCACGGAGATCGACTCCATGCCCGCTGAGATGGACGATCTGCGCCGCCGGATCATGCAGCAGGAAATCGAGGAGATGGCGCTGAAAAAGGAAGAGGATCAACTCTCCAAGGATCGTCTTGCAGAGTTGAAGCGTGATCTGGCTGACGAAAAAGAGCAGTTCAACGCCATGAAATCCCGCTGGGAGGCGGAGAAGAGCGGCGTGGATCAGGTGAAGAAGCTGAAGGCTGACATCGACAAGCTGCACGGCGAGATCGAGCGGGCACAGAGTGCGCTGGAATATGAAAAGGCCGCAAGACTGCAGTATTCCGACCTGCCCGAACTGGAGCGCCAGCTGCAGGAGGCCGAAGCCGCCGGTGAAAAGCAGACAGAAGACTCCATGGTGCGCGATACGGTTTCGGAGAATGAAATCGCCGAAATCGTGGGTAAGTGGACGGGCATCCCTGTGGCACGGCTCATGGAGGGCGAGCGTGAGAAGCTGCTGCGCCTGCCGGAGATTATCCACAAGCGTGTGGTGGGGCAGGACGAGGCGGTACGCCTTGTCAGCGAGGCCATCCAGCGTTCCCGCGCCGGGATTGCCGACCCCAATCGTCCTATTGGCAGCTTCCTCTTCTTAGGTCCCACCGGTGTGGGCAAGACGGAGCTGGCCAAGTCCTTGGCTGACTGCCTCTTTGACGATGAGCACAACATGGTGCGAATCGATATGACGGAGTACATGGAGAAATTCTCCGTGTCCCGCCTTATTGGTGCGCCTCCCGGATATGTGGGCTACGACGAGGGCGGCCAGCTGACGGAGGCCGTGCGTCGCAGACCCTACTCCGTGGTGCTCTTTGATGAGGTGGAGAAAGCCCACCCGGATGTGTTCAACATCCTGCTGCAGATCTTGGA
>JAHHSH010000092.1 GCA_020025345.1 Oscillospiraceae bacterium
CGTCTGTCAAGTTCCGGGGATGGTTCCACACGCTGCGGGCATTAGAATGAGAGGCTACAATGGGCTGATGCGTCAGATCCGCCAGATCCCAAAAACCCGCGTCGGAGAGATGGGACACATCCACAAAGACATTCCGCTCCTCCATCGCCCGGACGAAATCCCGTCCCTGTTGGGAAAGGCCGCGTTCCGGCTCCTCTATATTGGTTCCGGAGAGGACGTTGGCCCGGTTCCACACCGGGTTGATGAGCCGCACGCCCCAGTCAGCTACCTCTGCCACCTTATGAGGATCGCACTCCAGAAGATCAGCCCCCTCAATGGAGAGAAGTCCTGCGATCTTCCCCGCCTCGATGGCCGCATCCACCTCTTCACCGGTACGGCAGGGGCAGATCCAATCCGCATTTTTCTCCGTCTCACGCAAAAAGATCTCATGCAGGCGTAAAAGCTGTTCCCACATACCGTCGGGCGGCGCTTCTTTGGCATCGTGATACATGGCAAAAAACTGGGCATAGCGTCCCAGCGCCTTTCCACGCTCCAGATCCAGCTGCCCACTGTTGCGACGCAGTCCCTCGCCGGTATTCCAGCAGCGCCACAGTGTGTCGCAGTGGGCATCAAAACAGGAGATTTTCATTTTTTCACCTCAAAACGCATTTTCCAGATATTCGATCCGCACGCTCTCCGGTGTACGGTCCCTGTCGGCGTAGACTTCCGCCACATCGAAGCGTACCGGGCAATCCAGTTCCTTCTCCGCAAGGTAGAAAGCCGCCGTTTTACGCAGCTTCTCCTGCTTTGCCGCCGTCACATAGTCCCGCGGCAGTCCCATGCTGAGATTGGTGCGGGTCTTGACCTCCACAAAGCACAGCAGCTTTCCCTTTCTGGCGATTAGATCAATCTCCCCAAAGCGGCAGTGATAGCTGTGTCCCAGCAGCTGATACCCTCTTTTTCGCAGGTAGGCGGCCACCTGTGCCTCCCCCCACGTTCCGACGGCGCGGCTCATTGTCTCTTCTCCGCCCACTTCTTCAAAAAGGTCTTGCGATGGGCAGGACAGGGGCCATATTCATCCAGCATGGCGTAGTGCAGCTTGGTGCCATACCCCTTATGCTTGGCGAACTGATACTGGGGATAGGCCCGATCCAGTTCTCCGGACACATAACGGTCACGGCTCACCTTAGCCAAAATGGAAGCCGCCGCAATACTGGCACTCTTGCCATCGCCGCCCACCACCAATTCGTGGGGCGCTGTCACGGCGGCGGTGCGTCCGTGATCCCGATTGCCATCAATGAGCGCCATTTCCACCGGGCAGCCCAAACCGTCGATGGCCAGCTGCATGGCCTTCATCCGGGCGCTGAGGATGTCAGTCTCGTCGATCTCCGCAGCCTCCACTCTGGCGACCGACCACGCCACGGCCTGCTCCACGATCACATCGTAGAGCTGCTCCCGCTTTTTCTCCGTCAGCTTTTTGGAGTCATTCAAGCCGGGGATCTCGCAGTAGGGCGGCAAAATCACCGCCGCGGCATACACCGGCCCCGCCAGTGGGCCTGCGCCGGCTTCATCGACACCGCACACTGCCGTCAATCCCTGCTCCAGATAATTTCGCTCGTAATCCCAAAGCTCCATGGTCGCAAAATCCTTCCTTATTCCTCCGGCGTTTCCAGTGTGAAGCGTCCCAGCTTGCCAGCCCGGAACTCATCCAGCAGGATGCGCGCCATACGCTCCGTATCCACCTCCGCGCCGCGCATCAAGAAACCGCGCTTGCGTCCGGCCTTGATAAGGAGATCATAGCCGGAGTCGCCCTCCTCGATTTCGATCTTATACCGTTCCTTCACCGCATCGGCGTAGTGGTGACTCAGATATTCCATCAAGTAGCTGGCCAGCTCCTCCAGATCCATCACGTCGTCCTTGATGGCTCCGGTAAAGGCCAGATGCATCCCCACATTCACATCGTCAAATTTCGGCCACAGAATGCCGGGGGTATCCAGCAGCTCCAGCGTATTGTCAACAGGCACCCACTGCTTCGTGCGGGTCACGCCGGGGCGATCCTCCGCGCGCGCCGTCTTGCGCTTCGCCACCTTATTAATAAAGGTAGACTTGCCCACGTTGGGAATGCCCAGCACCATGACACGCACCACACGGCCCACCTGCCCCTTCTCGGCGTAGGCGGCCAGCTTATCGTGCAGCAGCTCGCGCACGGCAGAAGCAAACTGTGCCGTTCCGGCGCCGCCCTTGGCGTTGGCCTCCAGCACGGCGTAACCTTTTCCCCGGAAATAAGCGGCCCAGCGGCGCGTCTGGGCAGGATCCGCCTGATCCACGCGGTTGAGCACGACCATACGGGGCTTGCCCTCCGTCAGCTCATCCACATCCGGATTGCGGCTGGAAATAGGAATACGGGCGTCCAAAATCTCACACACGGCATCCATGTGCTTGATCTCCGCCTGAATCATGCGTTTTGTTTTTGTCATATGGCCGGGGAACCAGCTCAGACCCTCAATCTGCACGGTGCAGCACCTCATTTCATATATCTCTTTTTGCGCATATAGTATTACTATAGCATATCCCGCCAGAAATGGGAATAGGAAAAACCCGCCCGCAGATGCGGACGGGTTTTGGATCAGCAGTAATTCGCTTACAGCTTCTCTCTGACCTTTGCAGCCTTACCAACGCGGCCACGCAGATAGTACAGCTTGGCGCGACGGACATAGCCGTGACGAACAGTCTCGATCTTCTCGATAGAGGGAGAGTGGATGGGGAATACCTTCTCCACGCCGATGCCGTAGGACAGACGACGAACTGTGATGGTCTCCTCGATGCCGCCGTGCTTCTTGGCAATCACAATACCCTCGAAGACCTGGATACGCTCGCGGGTACCCTCCTTAACCTTAACGTGAACGCGGACGGTATCGCCCACTTCCACCTTAGGCATTTCAGCCTTCAGCTGCTTTTCGGTCAAAGCCTTAATCAGATCCATGGATGTTTCCTCCTAATAATATAGGTGTTCGTGCCGCTATTTATGTGGTACACCATCTCTTTGCGCGTACCGGCGACAGAGGACCGCCCTTTTTTGCTATGATAGGATATCATAGATACTCACAAAATGCAAGCACTTTTTCTCTTTTTCCGCCGATTTATCGAAAAATCTGTCCCTCGGCGTCCAACATCTCCCGGCGGCGGACACGCATGAAGTCCGGTGTCAGCTCCGGAAGGTAGCGCACGATGGCTTTTTCCAGCAGCTGCGGGTTCAGTCCGGGATTCTGGGCCTGTACCACCACGGTGCCGCAGACCTTCTTCTCCTCTGCGCGCAGCTCCACGCTGCGGATCATAGGCGCAATATCGACATCGGCCAGATCCTTGCGCTTGGTGCGCTTCTGGATCACCAGCTCCGGCCGGGCAAACAGCTCTTGCAGCTGCTTCACAGCCCCCTCCGGCACACCGTTGTCGTAGTCCCACTCCACATCTGCTTTCAAAAGAGCCAGCTCCCGCACCGGGCGCTTGGCCTCATAGCAGTCCAGCACGCGAAGGCCGCAGGGCATTCCGGTATTCAACTTCTCCGCAATGCCGCTGCCGTCGGTGGTCTGGGTCACCTCAAAATCCAGCAGTTCGCAGTCGCTGGACTGTCCCACCGGCAAAGGCAGCACGATAGAGATAATGGGATGGGGGTGGAAGCCATGGCTGTGGCTGATTTCCAGCTCCGCACGGGGGAACGCCCGCTGCATAGTGCGCAGCAAGTCCAGATGGGAGATATAGGAGGCCTGCGCCTCTTTCACAAACAGAAGTCTCAGCTTAGACATCGCATTTCCCTCCCACCAGTGCATTGGCACCGCAGGCATTGCAATGGCTGCGGCAATCCGGGGTCGTCTGAGCGTCAATGGCGCGCTGACGTTCCCGCTTCAAATAGTTCTCCGTCACGCCGCTGGAGATCATGCTCCAGGGCAGCACCTCATCCGTGGAACGGACACGGTTGGCGTAGAAATGGGGATCGAGTCCGCACTCATCAAAGGCTTCCAGCCAGCGATCCAGAGAGAAATACTCCTCCCACGCATCCAGCTTGGCACCCTTGCGCCATGCCGTCTCCAGTACCTTACCCATGCGGCGGTCGCCACGGGCCAGCACAGCTTCCAGGAAGCTGGTGTCGGGATCGTGCCAGTTGTAGGTGACGGTCTTGGTCTTAATGGCCTCCCGCAGCAGCTTTACACGCCGCTCATACTCCTCCTTGGAGATCTGCGGCTCCCACTGGAAGGCAGTGTGGGGCTTGGGCACAAACCAAGAGGTAGACACGGTAATGCGCACGCCCCGATTCTTATTGGTAGAGGACTCGCGCCACACATGCATGACGCGGGCCGCCAGATCGGCAATACCCAATACGTCCTCGTCTGTCTCCGTCGGCAAACCCAGCATGAAGTAGAGCTTCACAGCACTGTAGCCACCGGCAAAGGCAGTGCGGCAGGATTCAAGAATATCCTCTTCCGTCACATTCTTATTGATGACGTCCCGCAGCCGCTGTGTACCGGCCTCCGGGGCAAAGGTCAAGCCCGTCTTGCGTCCTTTGGCCAAGCGCTGCATCAGCCCCATCGAGAAGTTGTCGGCACGCAGGCTGGGCAGGGACAAATTCACATGGCGCTGGGCGCAGAAATCCTCCAGATCGTCGCACAG
>JAHHSH010000093.1 GCA_020025345.1 Oscillospiraceae bacterium
TTTCGAGTCAGCCCCGTTATGACCGCTTCGATACCGCTCCGTATTTTGTTTTCGTTCCAGAGAGCACAGGGCTCTCTGCTAACTTTGGTATCATATCACATATTTCCGTGGTGTGCAAGAAAAAGCCCTCATATTTTTCCCCATTTGTGCATTAGCTGATGCAAAGGAGGTCTTTTCTTTGAAAACTGTTTTCATTTACGGTGACCAAGGCCAGTACGCCAACTACCGCGACGCCATCGAAAGTGCCGGTGGTCAGATTCTCCTCTCCCGCAATCTCTGCCGCACCTCTGACTGTGATGCTCTGCTGCTGCCCGGCGGCGGCGATATTCTCGGCCCTCTTGACGAAAGCGAACGATACCTGCTACAATTATTTATCACCACCTCCCGCCCTGTGCTGGGCATCTGCCGTGGTATGCAGGCACTGAATGTCTATTTTGACGGCACACTGCACCGCCGTATCCCCGGCCACCAAAGCCCGGAGGGCGATCTCATTCACCCCACCTGTGCTACCGGTCTGTTGGGCAGCCTGCTGGGCTGTGCGATCACTGTCAACAGCTGCCACCACCAGGCCGTGGACCATCTGGGCCACAATCTGGTCGTATTGCAGCGCAGTGAGGACAACGTGGTGGAAGGGCTATGTCACGCCACGCGCCCTATTATCGGCGTACAGTGGCACCCAGAGCGCCAGAGCTATGCTCTGCGCCGTGAGGATGCCGTAGATGCCGCTCCCCTGTTCGAATATTTTTTGTCTCTGTGAGGTAAGCTATGGGAAACTATGTCCGCGAAGTTAATCTGGAACTGGGCTACCCCTGCGTGGATCAGGCACTGCGCCGTCTGAGCGCCGAACTGGACGCCTCCCGGCACCTCCGGGCACCAGCACTGAAGCTGATTCACGGCTATGGCTCTTCCGGCAAGGGCGGCCGCATCCGCACCGCCTGCCGCAAACAGCTGAAAGCCGAACTGGAGCAGGGTCGCATTCTGGACTTTATCCCCGGCGAACGCTTCACCATTTTTGAAGAATCTACCCGACGGGCATTTGCACGCTGCTCCGCCCTCCGGCAGGACCCGGATCTGGAGCGCTGCAACAGCGGCGTCACTTTCGTCCTGTTTAAATAACTCCGCGCAAAAAGTTTTTTAGAAAATTTTCATTTCCCTATTGACAATTCCGGGGTAAGTATGCTAATATAACAAAGCTGACGATTTCGCGGAGGGCGCATGCGGGTGTAGCACAATGGCTAGGGCACCAGCCTTCCAAGCTGGGGATGCGGGTTCGATTCCCGTCACCCGCTCCAAACTATATGCGCCAGTAGCTCAGTTGGATAGAGCAACTGCCTTCTAAGCAGTAGGCCAGGGGTTCGAATCCCTTCTGGCGTGCCACTCTTTTCATGGAGTCTGAAAATCTTTAGCAAGTTCCCGTGCGGACATCAATGTGGTGGGTGTAGCTCAGTTGGTTAGAGCACCGGATTGTGGTTCCGGGTGTCGAGGGTTCGAGTCCCTTTACCCACCCCACACAAGAACAGGGATTGGGAGAGATCCCAGTCCCTGTTTCTATTTCTCCACATAGGGGTGTCGCCAAGTGGTAAGGCAAGGGACTTTGACTCCCTCATTCGCTGGTTCGAGTCCAGCCATCCCTGCCAGTTTTTTAGGGATGGCAAGCTGTCCCTTTTATATATGCTTCGTTAGCTCAGTCGGTAGAGCACCTGCCTTTTAAGCAGGGTGTCCGGGGTTCGAATCCCCGACGAGGCACCAAGAGCAAGTCATCTCAGATGACTTGCTCTTTTGTTTTTATAAAAACTTGATTCCTATAGATAAAGGCGGTCGGGATTACTCCCGGCCGCCTTTATTATTTACATTTTATGCGTATCCTTTAGTCCAGCGCGTCGTGGCTTTCAAAGACATCGCTGATGCTGCCACTGCGATCAAAGGTCGGTTCGGGCTGTGCGTTGGCCATCTGCAGCTCCTGCCACTTGGCCCGGTCGATCAGCAGCTGGCGGGGCTTAGAACCCTCAAAGGGGCCTACAATGCCGTGCTCCTCCATCTGGTCCACCAGACGGGCCGCGCGGGAATAGCCCAGCTTCAGCCGACGCTGCAACATGGAAACAGAGGCCTGTCCCGTTTCCAGCACCACCTCCACGGCGGCAGGGAACAGCTCGTCGCAGTCGTCACCGCCTGCGGCTTCTGCACTCTGCTTGCTGCCCTTCTCATCCTTGCGCATGGTCTCCTCGATCTTCTCCATGACCTCGGTAGAGTAATCAGGCTCCCCCGATTCCTTCACAAAGGAAACAACACGGTCGATCTCCTCCGGCGTAATAAAGCAGCCCTGCACGCGCAAAGGCTTACCTGCGCCCAGGGGGAAGTACAGCATATCCCCCTTACCCACCAGCTTCTCTGCGCCCTGCGTATCCAGAATGATGCGGGACTCCAGAGAGGAGGCCACGGCAAAGGCAATGCGGCTGGGAATATTGGCCTTCATCAGACCGGTAATAACGTCCGAAGAGGGACGCTGGGTCGCGATTACCAGATGCATACCGGCGGCACGGCCCATCTGTGCCACACGGCAAATGGACTCCTCCACCTCCTTGGCAGCTACCAGCATCAAGTCGGCCAGCTCGTCGATGACCACCACCACGGAGGGCATCTTCTTCACGTCCGGGTCGCTGGCCTGGAGAGCATTGTAGCCCGCCAGATCCTTCACGCCGTGCTCCGAGAAGAGCTTATAGCGCTTCATCATCTCATAGACCGCCCACTGCAGCGCGCCAGCCGCCTTCTTGGGGTCGGTGACTACGGGGATCAGCAGGTGCGGAATGCCGTTATAGGGTGCCAATTCCACCATCTTGGGGTCCACCATAATAAAGCGAACCTCTTCCGGTGTAGACTTATAGAGCAAACTCACGATTAGAGAGTTGGTACACACCGACTTACCGGAACCGGTGGTACCGGCGATCAGCACATGGGGCAGCTTGCCGATATTGCCCACGATGTTATTACCGCCGATGTCCTTACCCACGGCGAAAGCCACCGTAGAGGGATGCTCCGTAAAGGCGCGGGACTCGATCACGTCCCGGATGCGCACCGCCGTGACAGCGCGGTTGGGCACCTCGATGCCCACCACGGAGATTTTGTTAGGAATCGGGGCGATACGCACGCCGCTGGCGCCCAGCGCCAGCGCAATATCATCCGAAAGGTTGGTGATCTTGCTGAGCTTCACGCCCTGATCCAGAACGAACTCGTATCGGGTCACGCTGGGACCGTGCACCACCTCGCCGGCCTTGGCATCCACGCCAAAGCTGCGCAGTGTCTCCGCCAGACGGCGGGAATTGTTCCGCAGCTCGGCCCCCACCTCGGTATAGTTATTATCCCGATTTTCATCCAGCAGCGTGATGGGCGGATAGTGATAACTCTCCTCCCCTTCGGCCATCCCTTCCTCGATGGCGCGGCTCACCTCTTCGGTAGCTGCCTGCACCTCTTCTGCAGAGGATGCCTTGCGGCTGCGGCGGGGTTTCTGCTCTTCGCCCTGCGTTTGCTCCTCCGTCTGGGGAGCCGGTGCATTGACTGTACCGGTGAGCACCTCATCCGGGGTCTTCACGTCGTCGCTCTTGCGTTTGAAAAAGCTCTTACGCGGCGTCTCCCAAGGCGTTTCCTCCGGCTGTGCCGTCTGCGCAGACTGCGGCAGCTGCGGCGCGGCGGGCTGGTCAAAATCATCATCGACAGGGATGTCGATGGCAGCACGACGGCGTGCAGGCCGCGCCGGGGCGGCTTTCCGCTCTTCCTCCACAGGATGGGACTCACGCCACAGCCGTTCTTCCTCTTCTGCAGCAGCTGCAGCGGCGGCACGGCGCTCCTTGTGTGCCTGCACCTTCTCCGCCGCCATCTCCGGGGTGATGTGGAAAGCGCCGATCAGCGCCACCAGCAGCAGCAAAATCAGCAGCACTGCCGTGATGATCTTTCCGAAGCCAGCCTCCAGCAGCACCGTCAGCAGACCGCCCACGGCACCACCGCAGATCTGGGTCTGTCCGTCTGTCCACAGTGCGGTGAGCATCCTCAGCCCCAGCGAATAGGTGCCGCGGCACAAAAACAAGTGCAGCAGTGCGCCTACCAGCAACGGCAGCAGTAATGTACAAACACTGCGCAGGAGCACAGGGCGGCTCCGATGACGCAGTAAATTCACACCAACCACGGCCAGCACCGGGGCGCAGATCCAGTAGCCGCTGCCAAACAGGCCACGGAGCACCGTGGCAAAAAACGCCAGGAAGAAGGCATCAGCGCTGAAATAGCTGACAAGGACACACAGTGCCATCAGCAGGCAGACTGCCGCCGTGATCTCATGCGACCAGCGTTGCGCAAGAGATGGTGCCGGAGGCGGCGTACTCTTGCTGTGCGAGTTCTTCTGTCCTCTTGTATTGGTTGTTTTCTTCTGTGAAGCGGCCATGCGCCCTCCCTCCTAAGCCGT
>JAHHSH010000094.1 GCA_020025345.1 Oscillospiraceae bacterium
CAATACATCGAAGAAATTCATACTAAGATTTAACTCCTTCCGTAAAACACAATTTTCTGTATTTTCATGATACCCGGAGTTACATTAAATGCGAAACCTCCCTATGTTAAATCCATGTAAAATCTCGACAAATTTCCACCGCAGCTCAAAAAAAGCCCCTGCCGCCGAACGGCGACAGGGGCTTTTTCCACATTTCAGATCAGCTGCTGTTCGTTAATCATCAGCTTGAACTGGAGTCCCAGCTCCTCCGCCGCCTTGCGGCAGAGCATCATGCGATTCATAAAAATCTCGAAATAATCCATCACGGAGCCGTAGTGGGTATCCACCGACAGCTTCAGCTTAATCAGGGTATGATTCTCGTTGATCTTCAGCTCCGCCTTTTTCACCGAGTAGTTGACCCGGTCGTGGATATCAAAGCTGCCTTCATCTCGGTTCCGGACGCGGCTGCGGCGCACGTCGGACTTATCCGCCAGAATCAGCGCCGCCGCCATGGGGCTCACCGGGCGGCCGGTGCCCTCATCGTGGTTGCCGATGGCGGTGACGATCTCGGAGATCTCTGATGCCTCCATACCCAGATTATCCAGCAGGCGAAAGGCCATCACCGCACCGGACTGGGAGTGGTCCACCCGGTTGACCAGATTCCCGATATCGTGGAGATAGGCGGCGATCTGCACCAGTTCCACCTCCCGGGCGGGATAGCCCAGGGTTTCCATGATGTAGCGGGCCGTGTCCGCCACCATCGTCACATGGGCGAAGCTGTGCTCCGTATAGCCCAGCGCGATCAAAGACTCATCCGCTTTGCGGATATAGGTGTTGATGTCCTCATTGTGTCGTATCTCATCAAAGGTAATCATACGCTTCTCCTTTCCGCTATATAGCCGTCAAAGGTAACTGTGATCTCCGTTCCCTCCCCCGGCGTACTGCGAAGCTCCAGCCGGGCATTGTGATACTGTGCCGCGTGCTTAACGATGGACAGGCCCAGACCTGTACCGCCGATGGCACGGCTGTGGCTCTTATCCACCCGGTAAAACCGCTCAAAGACACGGCTCTGATCGGCGTAGGGAATACCGATGCCGGTATCCGCCACGCTGATGCGGGGTCTGCCCTGCGCGTGGGAGACAGTAACGGTGACGCTGCCGCCATCCCGGTTATACTTCACTGCATTGTCGCAGAGGTTGTAGATCATCTCACGCAGCATCTGCCGCTCGCCTGTCAGCACAGCTGTCTCCCCCTGCAGCAGCAGGTGAATCTCCCGTCTCTGTGCCACGCTCTCCAGGCTCTCCAGCACTTCTTGGGCCAGCGCATGGAGTTCCACTTTCTCCCACTCCGGCTGCACCGCCCCCTCGTCCATGCGGGAAAGGCGGAGAATATCTTCCACCAGCGCCATCAAGTGGCGGCATTCCCGGTAGATATCCCCGGAAAACTCCCGCATCTTCTCCGGCGGTACCAAGCCCTGGCTCATCAGTTCGGCGAACCCGGAAATAGAGGTCAGCGGCGTTTTCAGCTCGTGGGAAACATTGGCGGAGAACTCCCGTCGCAGCGCCTCCCGCTGCTCCTGCTCCGTCACATCCATCACCAGCACCACTGCGCCGGTCACCTGACCGCTGACGATCACCGGGCTGGCCATGATCTGCATCACTCGTTCCTCATAGGAAACGCGCTGCACATCGCGGTTTCCGGCCAGCGCCGCCTCCGCCGCACGGCGCAGCGAAAGTGAACCGCACTTATACACATTGTCGTGTACGCCGACATTCAGGTTTTCCCGTGCGCTGAGATTGCCCATCAGTATTTCTCCCCGGACATCCAGCAGCAAAAAGCCCTCGCTCATATTGTCTGTCAGCGCAGAGAACTCCCGCACGCGGCGGCGCAGCTCGTCCATCTGGTGACGAATGGTGCTGTTCTGCTCGCGCAGCCGATCCGTCAGCGGCTGCAGCTCCGGATAGACACTCTCGGGGTTGTCCGGCACGATTGCGTTGATGGGCCGGGTGATCTGCCGTGCCAGATGCAGTGACCATGCGGCGGCACACAGCGCCACCAGCACCACGACCACCAAAATCCGACTGGCCAGCTGCAGCATCATGGAGCCCAGCCCCACCTGCTGCCGGCAGAGGCGCAGCACCGATCCGTCCGGCAACTGCCGGGCATAGCACAGTTCTTTCTCCAACACGGACTCGCCGCTGTGCTCACTGTGTCCACTGCCGTTCTTGCGGGCCTGCAGCACCTCTTTGCTCCCGGAAAAATCCTCTTCGATGCCACGGCTGTCATAGAGCACGACATCGTTGCTGTCCAAAAGCGTCACGCGCCCTGTGAAGCGCAGCTCTCCCAACTCTGTAAACTTCATGCTCTGGATCAGATAATCCGCATCCCCTGCCATATCTGCAAAGGACTGCTCCTCATAGTAGCGGTAGAGCATATTGGAAAAGAGTAAGCCGCTCACCGCCAACACCAGCATGGCCAGCGCGAAAAAATTGACAAAGAGCTTCTCTCTCATGCGCGCTCTCCCATTCGATAGCCCACGCCCCGCACTGTCTCAATACAATTGCCCAACTCGCCCAGCTTGGTGCGCAGGGTGCGAATATGGACATCCAGCGTCCGGTTCTCCGGCTCGTTGCCTAAGCCCCAGACCTTCCCCAGCAGCGTCTCCCGACTCACCACACGGCCGCGCCGTTCCAGCAGCAGGCACAGAAGTTCAAACTCCTTGTGGGTCAACGCCACCGGCTGGCCGTCCACCAGCGCGGTATGGGCTTCGGGAGAGACCTCCAGCGCGCCGAAGCGATAGGTCGCCTCCTCCCGCTGTCCGTCGGTACGCCGCAGCAGCGCACGAATCCGGGCCAGCAGTTCCATCATACCAAAGGGCTTGGATATAAAGTCGTCTGCGCCGCTGTCAAGGCCCACCACGCGGTCATATTCCGTGTTCCGGGCCGTCAGCATCACCACCGGCAGACGATTGGTCGACGGCGCTGCCCGCAGCTTTTGCAGCACCGAAAGGCCATCCTCCTCCGGCAGCATAATGTCCAGCAGCACCAGCTCCGGTCGGCGCTGCGCCATGGCCTGCCAGAATGCCGAAGGCAGCTCGAAGCCCTCCGCCTCGTAGCCCTGACTTTCCAGTGTATAGATCACCAGCTTACGGATGCTGGCATCGTCCTCCAAGATATAGATCAGCATAGGCTCCTCCTTATCCCGCGTTCTGCATCTATGGCTTCATGATAACATAGGCGATGACAGTTGTAAAATAAAATAGCTGCCGGAAAGGAGTCGTTTTCCCCTCTCCGGCAGCTGCCGTATTGCCGTATTTTTCGCTATGTGAGCACCTCCCACTTGCGCACCTCATCGTAGATCTTCCCGATAAAGGAATTGCCTCCCAGCGCCGTGTAGGCCTCATAGCAATAGATGAAATTCTCATACTCATACTGCCGGATCGTCTCCGTCTGACGATGGTGGTAGTAGGTGCGCAGCATTTCACTGCGCAGCTGACACTTGGCACCCTCCGTAATACGCCGCCCCCACCGAAGTACGCCCCAAAGCACCGCAGCTGCAGCTGCCAGCGCCGTTACCGCACCGGCTGCCGCCAATAGTTCCTGCAACATAATCACCTCCACCCCTCCCCGGCGCAGAGGCGTCTGTTGTCCTTTTCGCTGCAACAACAGGGGCTTTTCAGTGAAAATATTTTTAAGGCGCGGCATTTCCCCGGCGCATATTGCGTCATTCTTGTCCGTATTCCGGCAACGCATATCTGCAAAACGCGAAAACTGTTTGCAGCACAGCTCTCTGGAAACGCAAAAAAGTCCTGAAACTTCACAGTTTCAGGACTTTTGCTGGTCCGAGTGTTGAGATTCGAACTCAAGGCCTCTTGAACCCCATTCAAGCGCGATACCAAACTTCGCCACACCCGGATATTTTGTTTTGCTGTCTCAAATCAGCTTGTTTATACTACCACACTTTTTTCGACTTGGCAAGTCTTTTTTGAAATTTTTTTGAAAAATTTTTTTGCCGACGTGAATGGCTTATTATTCTATAATTTATTCATTGCAATGCTTGACTTTTCCACCTCACCATGGTATTATGTATCTCGCATCTGGTTTGGATATGCTTTTACTCACGGAGAGATGGCTGAGTGGTTGAAAGCACCGGTCTTGAAAACCGGCGATGTGAAAGCATCCGTGGGTTCGAATCCCACTCTCTCCGCCAGATCTATACGAAGTTCGGCACGCAGAAGTACCCAAGTGGCCGAAGGGGCTCCCCTGCTAAGGGAGTAGGCGGCTTAATAACCCGCGCGAGGGTTCAAATCCCTCCTTCTGCGCCAGAAAAGCGAAACACTTTTGATGCAAAGGCGAAAAGCCTTAGAGCATCAAGGT
>JAHHSH010000095.1 GCA_020025345.1 Oscillospiraceae bacterium
TGCTGGGGTGTACCCCCAACGTCGGCTCTGTGGCAAACATCAGAGGGCGAATGTACAAAGAGGTTCCGGGTGCAGTGGGAACCCAATCCTTTTCGTAGGAAACCAGAGAGGAAACCGCCTCAATAAACATCTCTTCCGACATCACCGGCATACACAGCCGCCGATTGGAATTGGCAAAGCGCCGGGCATTCATCTCCGGACGAAACAGGAGGACTCTGCCATCCTCTGCCCTGTATGCTTTTAGTCCTTCAAAGGTCTCCTGCGCATAGTGCAGAACCAGCGAGGCCGGATCCAGCATGAGCGGTGCATAGGGCTCAATCTTCGCGTTGCACCAGCCATTCTCCTGCGTCCAATCCATCGTGAACATATAATCGGTAAAATACTTGCTGAAGCCTAAATTTTCATCCCAAGCAGGCTTTCCTTTTTTCTTTTTTGTCTCCACAACTTCGATCTTCATTTTATTTTTCCTCCCTCAGAGAAGTATTCTTAAACGTATTGCGATCCCGCCAGGATACGCGGCCGTCTTTGCCGGAGCGCCAGAGGCTCCGCCCTCCGTTACTCCAGAATGGCACCACAGGCAGCCGATGCCACCAGCTTGGCATAGCGCGCCAGATATCCGGTGGTGACCTTGGGCGGCAGGCAGGTCCATGCCTTGCGGCGCTGTTCCAAAGTCTCCTCATCCACCAGCAGCTCTATGGAGTAGTTGGGGATATCGATGGCGATCTGATCCCCCTCTTCCACCAGAGCAATCACACCGCCCTGCGCCGCCTCGGGGCAAACATGGCCGATGGACGCGCCACGGGTAGCGCCGGAAAACCGGCCGTCGGTGATGAGGGCCACCTCTTTATCCAGTCCCATCCCTGCGATGGCAGATGTAGGGTTGAGCATCTCCCGCATACCGGGGCCGCCCTTAGGCCCCTCGTAGCGAATAACCACCACATCCCCGGAGACAATCTTCCCGGCATAGATGGCGGAAATGGCCTCTTCCTCACTATTAAAAACCCGGGCAGGGCCGGTATGAGTCATCATCTCAGGTGCCACAGCACTGCGCTTGACCACGCAGCCCTCTTGGGCCAGATTGCCGAAGAGCACAGCAATGCCGCCATCGTCGGAGTAGGGATTCTCCGCAGGGCGAATCACCTCCACGGCCCGGTTGACTGCGCCCTCCAGATTCTCCCCCACAGTCTTGCCGGTGACCGTCAGGCAGCTGGTATCCAGCAGCTCCTTCTTCACCAGTTCTTTCATCACCGCACGGACGCCGCCTGCCTGCTCCAGATCCTCCATAAAGGCATCTCCCGCAGGTGCCAGATGGCACAGGTTGGGGGTCTTGGCGCTGATCTCATTGACCATATTCAGATCCAGCTGCACACCGCACTCATGGGCAATGGCAGGCAAATGCAGCATCGTATTGGTGGAGCAGCCAAGCGCCATATCCACCGTCTCGGCGTTGTGGAATGCCGCCTTGGTCATGATGTCCCGCGGACAGATGTTCTTTTCCACCAGCTCCATCACTTTCATGCCTGCGTGCTTGGCCAGCCGCAGACGGGCGGACCAAACGGCAGGGATGGTACCGTTGCCGGGGAGCGCCATGCCAATAGCCTCCGTCAGGCAGTTCATAGAGTTGGCCGTATACATACCGGAACAGGAGCCACAGGTGGGGCAGGCGCTCTGCTCATATTCCTCTACGCCCGCCTCGTCCAGCGTTCCGGCGTAGTAGGAACCCACAGCCTCAAACATATGACTCAGGCAGGTGCGGCGACCGTCCTTCAAGCGACCCGCCAGCATGGGACCGCCGGAGCAGAAGATGGTGGGGATATTGACCCGGGCCGCTGCCATCAGCAGACCGGGAACATTTTTATCACAGTTGGGAATCATCACCAAGCCGTCGAACTGGTGCGCCATGGCCATGGCCTCCGTGGAATCGGCGATCAGATCCCGGGTGACCAGAGAATACTTCATTCCCACATGCCCCATAGCAATCCCGTCGCACACAGCAATGGCCGGGAATTCGATAGGCGTTCCGCCTGCCAGACGGATACCTGCTTTGACGGCCTCTGCAATTTTATCCAGATTCATGTGACCGGGAACAATTTCATTCTGGGAGCAAACCACGCCGATCAAGGGGCGTTCCAGCTCTTCCTTGGTGTAGCCCAGCGCATAAAAGAGGGAACGGTTGGGGGCGGCGGGCATGCCGGTTTTTACACTGTCGCTTCGCATATCATTGAACCTTTCTCCGTGAGATGACGGGTGCTGTTTTCCTTAGTTGGAGGCGGTATCGGGATCGGCGTCATCGCCCCAGAGCATATTCTTACGCAGCTGGGCACCCACAACCTCCATGGGATGCTCCGCCAGCATCCGGCGGGAGGCATTGAAGAAAGTGCGGCCGTTCTTGTTCTCAGCGATCCACTGACCGGCAAATTTGCCGTTCTGGATGTCGGTGAGGACAGCCTTCATGTTCTTCTTTGTCTCCTCGTAGGGCAGAACACGGGGGCCGGAAACGTACTCGCCATACTCGGCCGTATCGGAGATGGAGTAGTTCATCATGGCAACGCCGCCCTTGTTGACCAGATCAATGATGAGCTTCATCTCATGGATGCACTCAAAGTAGGCGTTCTCCGGCTCGTAACCAGCCTCTACCAGCGTCTCAAAGCCACACTTCATCAGCTCTACCACACCGCCGCACAGAACTGCCTGCTCACCGAAGAGATCGGTCTCGGTCTCGTCCTTGAAGGTGGTCTCCATCACGCCGCCGCGAGCGCCGCCGATGCCAGCGGCATAAGCAAGGCCCAGCTCATAGGCCTTACCGGTGGCGTTCTGCTCCACAGCCAGCAGGCAGGGGACACCTTTTCCATTGACATAAAGGGAACGAACCGTGTGGCCGGGGCCCCTGGGCGCAATCATCACCACATCTACATCGGCGGGAGGTACGATCTGCTTGAAGTGGATATTGAAGCCGTGGGCAAACATCAGCATATTGCCCGCTTCCAGACCGGGAGCGATCTCCTTCTGATACACAGCGGCCTGCACTTCGTCGTTGATCAGAACCATGACGACATCACCCCACTTGGCGGCCTCCGCCACCGTCTTTACCTGCAGGCCAGCCGCTTCGGCAGCCGCCCAGTTCTTGGAACCGGTACGCAGTCCGACACAGACGTTGCAGCCACTCTCCTTCAGATTCAGAGCGTGGGCATGGCCCTGTGAGCCATAGCCGATCACAGCGACTTTCTTCCCCAGCAGTTCGTTCAGGTTGCAATCCTTCTCATAATACATCTTAGCCATGGTAACATTCTCCTTTATTTTTATTTCACTATTATTTATATAAGGTATAAGGACAACTGCACGCATCTCAAAGGGCGTGCTTGCCCAGATTGAACTCGGTGGTCTCCTTACGCTGATCCCGGATGGTGTACTGCCCGCGTTCCAGCGCCACCACACCGGTACGCACCAGTTCCAGAATGCCAAATCTCTCCATCAGCTGCTCCAGAGCTTCGGTCTTGGACTCTTCTCCGATGACGGCCAGTGTCAGAGTTGTCGGAGAAACATCCAGAATGGATGCCCGGAAGATATCTGCCAGCTGAATCACCTCGGTGCGGTCGGAGCGTTCCTCTGCCAGCACCTTAATCATGACCAACTCCCGCCGAATGGAATTTCCCGGGTCCAGACACCGGACAGAATACACACAAAAGAGCTTCGATAACGATCTGAGCGCCAGTCAATTTCATATGCATCCTCCTTCAAAGTACGAAAAAAAGACCTGTGGCTAAACATGAGCCACAGGTCTTTTTCACGTATTCAGGAACCGATCCGGTCCTTCACACTGCTCTACAAACACTGCTTTGCGCATCACATTTAGCACTATTACCATTGCGGATTGCAATAATAATGCTAATAATCATGATGGCGATGCAGCGATTAAACATGGCAGTGAATCTTCCTTTCAAAATTCTCTCAGCGTGGATTTCTTCATCCCGCCTAAAGTGGTTTTTAATATAGCACCATGTTTTTTGAATGTCAATCCTATTTTTTCCAAAGATAAATTTTCCTTTCTTTTAGAGCATCTATATGTGCAGGAATATTGCTTTATATCCGCAGGTATTC
>JAHHSH010000096.1 GCA_020025345.1 Oscillospiraceae bacterium
CTGCAAGAACGTGACCAAGGGTCTCACCGATCGTGAGAATATTGAGGTGCTGTAAATGAAAAAAATCTGTACGGTTGTCGGTGCCCGTCCTCAGTTTATCAAGCTGGCAGTGGTATCCCGGGAACTGAGAAAAGAGTTCCAAGAAGTGCTGATCCATACGGGACAGCACTATGACCACAATATGTCCGATGTGTTCTTTGAGGAAATGGATATTCCCAAACCGGACTATAATCTGGGCGTTTCGGGTGGTTCCCACGGGCAGATGACCGGACAGATGCTTATTAAGTTGGAAGAGGTATTCATGGAGGAACAGCCCGATATGGTGCTGCTCTTCGGTGATACCAATTCCACTATGGCTGCGGCGTTGGCTGCGGTTAAGCTGCACATTCCTGTCTGCCATGTAGAGGCAGGCAACCGCTTCGGTACACTGGAGAGTCCGGAGGAAGTGAATCGCACAGTGACAGATCATGTGTCTGCCATCAACCTTCCGTGCACAGAGTCCAGTATGGTTTTTTTGGAGCGGGAGGGACTTGGTGCGACTGCGACTGTGGTAGGCGATCCCATGTATGATGCGTTTTGCTATTATACTGGTCGGTTGGACGGTTCGGAGTTACAGGAAATGCAGGATTTTGAGGGAAATGCTGTGGTATTGCCTGATGAATTCTACTATATGACCTGCCATCGACAGGAGAATACAGATACAGATGAGAAGCTGGATGGTATCTTTTCTGCCATGGAGACACTGGATGCCCCCACGATTTACCCGGTTCATCCCCGTAATCACGACCGGGCAGCCCGGCTTTGCAGGGAGAAGGGGTATCGGAAACTTATCTTGACTTTGCCTGTGGGCTATCAAGCGTCGATCTCCCTTGTGAATAAGGCGAAGAAGATTGTTACCGACTCCGGCGGCGTTCAGCGTGAAGCGTTCTTTGCCGGAAAACCCTGTGTCACAGTGCTGGATTTTGTGGTCTGGCCGGAAACCATGAAGGATGGCTGTAACCGTCTGGCGAAGCCCGATCGGGAGGACATCCTCGCTAAGCTGTCTGCGCCGGTTTGCTTTGATCCGGCCTACCGTCCCTTTGGCGACGGGCACAGTGCGAAAAAAATCGTGGAGAAAATCAAGGAGTTTTTACAATGACCAAAGTCTGCCATATGACTAGCGCCCATGCGCCGGAGGATGTCCGCATTTTCCATAAAGAGTGTGTTTCTCTGGCCAAAGCCGGCTATGATGTGACGCTGGTGGAGCGGGGCGATAGCTATGAAAAAGACGGTGTCCATATTGTTGGTGTAGGAATGCCTGCCGGTGGGCGATTGGAGCGGATGACCTCCTTTGCCAAGCGCATATATGAGCAGGCACTGGCCGTTGATGCGGAGATTTATCACTTCCATGACCCAGAGCTGCTGCCCTATGGCTTGAAGCTAAAGAGGGCGGGGAAGAAGGTCATCTTCGACAGCCACGAGCGATATACCGAGCAGTTAAAGAACAAGCCCTATTTGCCCGCCGCTGTAACGATTCCCATGGCAAAGGCTTACGGATGTTATGAGCGCCGGGTGCTTAAAGAGCTGGATGCGGTAATTTTCCCTTGCACGATGCAGGGGGAAAACCCCTTTGCGGGACTGTGCCGCCGTGTGGAGCTCATTAGTAATGCGGCCATTCTAGGTGAGTTTTTTGACCAATATGATTCGATGCGTGAAAAGGCACCTCGCCAGATCTGCTATGTGGGTGGTCTGACAAAGGAGCGCGGCATCACCAATGATGTGCTGGCATCGGCAAAAGCTGAGGCGACACTGGCGCTGGCAGGAGAATTCTCCGATGCGGATTATGAAGCGGAAGTGCGAAAACTGGCAGAGTTTTCTTGCGTGGATTATCGTGGACGCCTCGACCGTGACGATGTAAGAGCTCTGCTGGCGGAGAGCCGCATTGGTCTTTGTACGCTACTGGACGTCGGACAGTATTGTAAGATCGACACATTTGGAATCAAAGTATTTGAATATATGTCTATGGCATTGCCGGTGATTCTCTCAAAGAGTGCATATAATTGCAAGATGGTAGATAAGTACCATTTCGGGCTCTGCATAGATCCCTCTAATATAGACGAAATCGCCGAGGCCATTACCTACCTGTTGGATCATCCTGAGGAAGCCCGTCAAATGGGTGAAAACGGCCGTCGCGCCGTGAAAGAGGAGTTCAATTGGGGCGTAGAGGAGAAGAAACTTCTGGCGCTGTATGAAGATATTTTGAAAAAGTAAGGAGAAAATATCATGAACTATGCACTGATCGGCTGCGGCCGTATCGCCACCAATCATATCAAGGCGGCGCTGAACAATAAGCTGAACATCGTTGCTGTATGCGATATTCTGCCGGAGGCAATGGAGAAGCTGTTGGCAAAGCACGGCTTGGAGAACGATAAGTCCATCAAGCGGTATACCGACTATAAGCAGATGCTGGAAGAGAATGACATTCAGCTGGCATCTATCGCTACTGAGAGTGGAATCCATGCCGAGATTGCTCTGCACTGTATCGATAAGGGCGTCAATGTCATCATCGAAAAGCCCATGGCAATGAATATGGACGACGCGGAGGAGATTATCCGCCGTAGTGATGCTAAGGGTGTGAAGGTATCCGCCTGCCACCAGAATCGCTTCAATGTGGCGGTGCAGGAGATGCGCCATGCCTTGGAGGCAGGCCGCTTCGGCAAGCTGTCTCACGGCTCGATCCATGTACGCTGGAACCGCGATAAGGGTTACTACGATCAGGCACCTTGGCGTGGCACATGGGCGCAGGACGGTGGCTGCCTGATGAACCAGTGCATCCACGGAATCGACCTGCTGCGCTGGATGATGGGCGATGAGGTAGAGGAGGTTTACGGCGTTACCCAGCAGCAGTTCCACGACTATCTGCAGTGCGAAGACATCGGTATGGCCGTTGTGAAGTTCAAGAACGGCGCTGTGGGCACCATCGAGGGCACTACCAACGTCTATCCCAAGAATCTGGAGGAGACGCTGTACCTGTTCGGCGAGAAGGGCACCGTGAAGATTGGCGGCACATCCACCAACAATATTGATGTGTGGAATTTTGCGGACGAGAGCGCTGAAGACGAGAAGAATAAGGGATTGCAGGAGGCAACGTCCAACGTGTACGGCAACGGTCACACCAGTCTGTTTGCCGATGTGATGGACGCCATCGAGCACGACCGCAAGCCTTATGTAGACGCTGTGGCGGGCCGTAATGCACTGGAAATGATCTTGGCAATCTACCAGTCTGCTGCTACCGGCAAGCCGGTGAAGCTGCCCTTGGAGCACGTGGCCAGCACCGATTTTACC
>JAHHSH010000097.1 GCA_020025345.1 Oscillospiraceae bacterium
GAGAGTGTGGTATTGCTCACCAAGAGTGAGAACAAGTAAGTGAAAAAAAGAGCCGACAGTGCAGAGAATTTTCCCTGTACTGTCGGCTTGTTTGCGTTTATGAAATGCGTGACAATGTCCTGTACGGTGCATTTACGAGGTCTGGATCGTAAGATCGCCGGACACGGATTGGATCGTGATGGGAACGCCGCTGCCGGGTGCGATGGGAACATCCATCTTGGTACCGTTGATCAGGATCGTTCCGCGGCTGCTGGCCTGGATCGAAGCGGCGTGCTTTAGAGACAGAGAAATATCGCCGGAAACACTTTCCAGCTCCCCGCTGGAAGAGATGGAGCCGACGACTTCTGTATTCCCCGAAACGGTGGAGACCTCCATTTCACCAAAGGTTCCCTCAGCCTGTACGTCACTGGATACGGTTTCAGCTTCAAAGCTGTCGCAGGACACATCGGCGGCGGTGATTTTTTCAGAGGTGGAGTTCATCTCCAGCTCCCGGGCGCGGATGTCCTGCGCCTCTACTTTCCCGGAGGTGGAGGACAAGGAGGCACTGTCGCAGGTAATGCCCCGGAGTTCTACACTGCCGGAAATGGTATCGAGTTCTACCTCGTCTAAGGCAGTGCCTGCGGGCACGGTGACGGTGATAAACCAATCCTTGTGCTCAAAGCGTTCACTGGGGTCAAACGTGGTTTCGACATATAGAGTACCCTGCTCTACGCCGAAGCGCTTGAGCGGCTCTTTTTCGGAGAGATGGTAGGAAACAGACCACTCCTCGCCGGGAATCACGGAAATGTCTGCTGCAAGCACGTCGATTTCAATGGAGGAAAAAGGCTCTACGGCCTGCGGCTCAGCTTGGAGGGGCAGGTCACTTTTTCCACTGTTGAGGGGTGCGGAGGATGACGGGGCGGAGTGGCAGGCAGTCAACAATACAAGGACGGCACAAAGAATACTTGCAATGAATGATTTTTTCATGGAATCACACTCCAATCTGTTACGTTTGTCTTAGAGAGGGCTGTGGAAAAGAAGGTAATATATAAATTATAGCAGACGGACTAATCGGTGTAAATAAAGCTACCGGAACCTTTCAGATGAAAATATGTGCAAAAAAGCGTGAAAATATTCGGAAAATTGCAAAAAAGAAACGGCAGCGCAGGAAGGATCCATGCACTGCCGGTTCTTTTTTATATTTGAGGAGATGAAGATGATGGCAATTTAATGTATGGGCGCGGCGCTATAGAGGCTGCGTCTCGTGAAAAGCGCTCTTGGCGGCGCGGCACAGGGGGCAGACCCAGTGCTGGGGAACATTTTCCCACAGGGTGCCCGGGGCGATCCCTTCGGAGGGACTGCCAGCGGCTTCGGTATAGATATAGCCGCAGATGGAGCAAATATAGGTTTTCATATTGTGTGCTCCTCTCTTGATGTGGCCTTACTATACCACGGGACGGAGCCGGAAAACCGTGACAATATCACGAAGCCTCCTCCGGCGGCGGAGGAAATGAATGGGGGGAGGTACAAAAGGACACGCACCATCGAACTATTTTTGTGCAAAAGAGCAGAGAAAAAACGACAAAAGCGAATTGAATTTTGAAGTTCTGTGTGGTAAAATTGCGTGAACAGAATATTAAGATTAATTTAGTTATAAATTATACACAAAAAGTTCACAATTATAAAATATGATTTATAATAATCTGTTCTGTTAGATTGAGGATTTGTAACATAATCATCATAGATAACCATCCTGAGGAAGAGGAATGGTGAAAAAAGTTTGTTGAAAGGCATTCTGCAACGGAGAGGAAGACCGGCTGCGGAATGAAAAGGCAAAAATATGAAAGGTGATTCCTTTTATGCCGAAGCAGTGAGGATACGCCACCGCTGCTATCTGCTGTTTTGCGCCTTATCCGAGGAGATGGAACGGCTGTGGCGGGGAAAGTTTTATTTCCCGCTGCTCTTGGGTATTACGCTGAGCGCTGTGGTGTTTCACGAAGCTGTCTTGGGAGCCTCTGCGCTGCTGATGATAACGGCGTGGATGTTTTTGTTCTGCCCGGACATCATGGCGGGCATCTCGTCAGTGTGCGTTATGACGCTGCTGGCCACGGAGCACTATACGGAGATGGGGGCGTTTTTGCCCTGCTTGCCCGTGGCGTTCATCGCGGCGGTATCTCTGGTGACGCATCTCTTGGTTTGGCCGCTGGAACTTCGGATCGGCCGCAGCTGCCGGGGATTGCTGCTTGTCTCTGCGGCGGCGATCATGGGCGGTATGGGGGCACTCAGCCAGACACAGGCACTCAAGCCCATGTCGCTCTATTACTCCTTGGGCCTGGGTGTGATGTTGCTGGGCGTTTACCTGCTGACCCGTGCCCAGATGGCAAAGGAAGGCGGCGAAGAGATGCTGCGTCGCTTCGCTGGGCTTTTCTATACCATGGGATTATGCGCAGCCGGCGTGATCCTTTGGGCCTACATAGAGCACTGGGATCCGATGGCTGCGATCCATGCAGCGCCGGATCTGCGGTGGAGAAATTTTGTGACCACCGTGCTGCTGACGACGCTGCCGGTACCCTTCGCCTTTGCTGTCAGGCATAAGGCGCACCTCCTCTCGGCGGTGGTATTGACAGCATCTCTGATGGTAACAGGAAGCCGCATGGGGCTGCTGTTTGGCGCGATCGAGATCGTGCTTTGCTGCTTTTATCTGGTGCGGTGGGGCGTGATCTCCAAGCGGGTGATGCGCGTTCTCCTGCTGCTGGGTGCAGGCGCGGCAGTGATTCTGGCCCCCATGATTCTGGCGGTGGCACTGGGTGGACGCACAGGGGCAAATGATTTCCGCGGAAGTGATTTGATCCGCTTGCAGCTGCTGGCTCGGAGCGTTGAGGACTTTTTGCGCTACCCGCTTTTCGGCATCGGTCTGAGCAATCCGGCCAATGCAGACCTCTATCCTGTGGTGGAGGGCAGCATGGTGTTCTATCACAATCTGCCTGCTCAGGTGATGGGCAGTATGGGAATGCTGGGTATTGTGGCCTACGGCGTATTGATCCATGACCGTGTGAGTCTGCTGCGCAGCGGACATAATCCGTGGTCGGATATGCTGGGATTGTGCTATCTGGGCATGCTGCTGGTGTCTATGATTAACCCGGGTGAGTTTTGTCCCTTCCCCAATGCCGTCATGATCACAATGGCATTTTCGGCAGTGGAAGAGGCGGTAAATGACCCCTCGTTATCCCCGGCACAGCTGAATACAGGCTGGTACCGTATTTGGTCGGGACCGTGGAAGCCGGCACTCCGAAAATAAGTAAGAAAAAGCCCTGCGGCGATG
>JAHHSH010000098.1 GCA_020025345.1 Oscillospiraceae bacterium
CGCTGGATATGCTCATCAAAGCGGCTCTTTTTCTCCGCCTGCTCCGACTGCTGCGCCGCCGCATCCCGGCCGATCATCTGCCGGAAGGGGAAACCCAACACCAGCAGCAGTCCCGGCAGCCGATACCGGGCATGAAACAGGGACAAGCCCAGACCTGCCACGAAGAGAAGCAGATCCAGCAGCTGCAAAATTCCCTTCTCCTGCATCTTTTTCCCCCGCATCAGCCACACCGTCAGCCCAAGGCCAAAGCCAAAAGCACATAGCCAGAAAATGCTCAGAAGATCTCCGTCCAACAGCTTTCCCACTGCCAGAACCAAGCCGCCAAGGCTGCACAGCACCGAAACGACACCTGCAAGCACTTCTTTTTTCACAGCGTTTCCCTCCTTATGTCAACTCCAACACCACCGGGCAGTGGTCGCTGCCCAGCACCTCGGCACGGATCTCCGCCGCGGCGATGCGCTCCCGAAGCCGCTGGGACACAATGAAATAGTCAATGCGCCACCCGGCATTCTTCGCCCGGGAATTAAACCGATAGCTCCACCAGCTGTACGCCCCCGTCACATCCGGGTGCAGCGCGCGGAACGTATCCACAAAACCACTGGAGAGCAGCTCCGTCATCTTGGCGCGCTCCTCATCGGAAAAGCCGGGGTTTTTCCGGTTGGTCTTGGGATTTTTCAGGTCGATCTCCTGATGCGCCACATTCAAATCGCCGCAGTAGACCACCGGCTTCTTTTGATCCAGCTCCTGCAAATATGCCCGCAGATCGTCCTCCCACTCCATGCGGTAGGGAAGACGTGCCAGCTCGTCCTTACTGTTGGGCGTATAGCAGCAGACCAGATAGAACTCCGGGTACTCGGCAGTGATGATGCGCCCCTCGTGGCGGTGGACATCCTCGCCGAAATCATAGGTGACGGCAATCGGCTCCTCTTTTGTCAAGATCGCCGTGCCGGAATAGCCCTTTTTATCCGCGCTATTGAAGTAGCGGTGGTAGCCCTCCAGCGGGAACACCGCCTGCTCCGGCTGCAGCTTCGTCTCCTGCAGGCAGATCACATCCGGGTCCTCCTGCGCCACATAATCCAAAAAGCCTTTATTGAGACACGCCCGCAGGCCGTTTACATTCCATGATACCAGTTTCATGCCGTTTTTCCTTTCTTTGTGTTGCTTTTTTCCACATTGTACCCAATTTCGCCGCCGATTGCAACTTGCCCGCGCCATCTCTTTGGAGTAAAATAAAGAAAAGGACTCTTTTTTCGAGAGGAGGGCGTTTCCATGGCAGATCAAAGCGCGACAGGGCTTCGGAACATGACGGAAGGATCGCCTGCCGGACACATCTTCGCCTTTGCCCTGCCCCTGCTGGCAGGCAGCTTTCTCCAGCAGCTCTACAACATGGTGGACAGCTGGGTGGTAGGGAACTTCGTGGGCGACGGCGCGCTGGCGGCCGTAGGCATCGGCGGCCCGGTGCTTTTTATGCTCACCTCGCTTTTCATAGGGCTGTCCAACGGCGGCACCGTGGTCATCTCCCAGTTCTACGGGGCAGGGAAGACCGACCGGGTCCGGGACGCCATCGACACGGTATACACCACCTTCATGGCAGCCGCTATCCCGGTGACCATTCTGGCGGTGGCACTGGTGCAGCCGCTTCTCTCCCTTTTGCAGGTGGACCCCACGGCACACCGGGAAGCCGAAATTTATCTCGCCACCCTCTGCGCCGGTGTGGTGGGCAGCATCGGCTACAACCTGAACACCGGTATTCTGGCAGGTCTGGGCAACAGCCGCTCTTCGCTTCTCTTCCTCGCGGTGTCCTCGGTGCTCAACATCTGTCTCGACTTTCTCTTTGTGGCCGGGTTCCACACGGGCGTATTCGGCGCGGCGCTGGCCACCATTCTGGCCCAGCTGGTCTCGTGGCTCTTTGGCATTTACTACATCAACCGCCACTATCCCGCCTTTGCCATCCACCCCTTTTCCCGCCGCTTTGACCGCACCCTCTTTCGCAGTATCTTCTCCATCGGCCTGCCCTCCGGATTGCAGATGTCGCTGGTGGCGCTGGGCGGCATGGCAGTGATGGGCACTGTGAACGTCTACGGCAAGGAGTATACCGCCGGGTACAACATCGGCTCGCGCATCGACCAGATGGCCTTTTTGCCCATCCAAAGTCTCTGCAATGCCGTCACCTCTTTCGTGGGGCAGAATATGGGTGCCAACAAGCCCCAGCGGATCCGCCGCGGCATCCGGGTGACGGTTCTCTCCTCCATCGTCTGGTCTGTCATCTGCCTTTTGCTGATCCCGCTGGCACCCTCCATCATCGCCTTCTTTTCCCAGACGCCGGCAGTCATCGAGGCTGGCAGCATCTATGTGGGCTGCGTGATGCCCTTTTATTCCGTGTTTGCTGTCATGTTTTGTCTCAACAACGCTATGCGCGGGGCAGGGGAGAGCGTCTTCCCCATGGTGGACACGGTGCTCTCTATGATCCTCCTCCGGGTGCCGCTGGTGTTCTGGCTCTCCGCTAACTACGGCGCGCGGTATATGTTCTACGGCATCGGCATCGGCTGGATCGCCGGGTGTACGCTGTCCGTGGTCTACTATTTCTCCGGGCGATGGAAGCGCCGCGGCTCTTTGGCGGAGGAAAAGTAGCCGAAATGATTGTATTTTCCCGCATTTAGGTCTATAATAAAGTATTGTGAATTCCGGCCCTCTTCCATTCGGAGCGGCCGATATAAAGGAGAGTTTCCCTATGGAAAAGAAAAAGTTCTATATCACCACCCCTATCTACTATCCCTCGGACAAGCTGCACATCGGCCACACCTACTGCACCGTGGCGACCGATGCCATGGCCCGCTACAAGCGTCTGACCGGCTGCGACGTCATGTTCCTCACCGGTACCGATGAGCACGGCCAGAAGATTGAGGACAAGGCCAAGGAGGCCGGCTGCACCCCCAAGGAATTTGTGGACAACATCGTGGCGGGAGAGCACGGCGTGCTCGATCTGTGGAAGCTGATGAACATCTCTAACGACCGTTTCATCCG
>JAHHSH010000099.1 GCA_020025345.1 Oscillospiraceae bacterium
CTTTCGCAAAGGGGGACTTTTATGGTATAATCTCCATATCTGCGAAAAACAGCAGAAAGGAGCAAAGCAGATGATCAGCGAGAAACGAGAAAAAAAGATACTGTGGATCTCCTTCTTTTCCGGTTTGGCTTTTGCTGTGGTGGAACTGATTTACGCCATCTACAGCCACTCACAATCTGTATTGATGGACGCCGTCTATGACGCCACGGAGCTTATCTTTATTGGCCTCATCCTGTTCCTTACGCCGCTTTTTTATAAGCCGGTGTCGGAAGAGCACCCCTACGGCTATTTCCAAATCGAGTCTATTTTCCTCATTGTCAAGGGCTTTATGATGCTTTCCGTGACTATGGGCGTGGGTGTGGAGATTATCCAGTCTGCGCTGGACGGCGGCAACCCGGTGGACGGTGTGGGAATTTCTGTTTTCCAGATTATTCTGGGCGTGGTGAGTCTAGTTATCTATTTGTGGATGAAGCACATCAATCGTTCCATGGATTCACCCACGGTGCAGGCGGAACTGCTGGGGTGGAAACTGGATATTTTTTACAGCTTGGGCATGTCTGCGGCCTTTTTTGCCTCGGCGTTTTTGAGCAAGACACCGCTGGCGTTCCTGCTGCCGTATTTTGACCCCATCATCGCTGTGGCCATCATTGTCTTTATGCTGCCGGAGAACGTGAAAATGCTGTGGGGAGCGATTCGGAATGTGTTCTTGTTCCCGCCGGATGATGAAACCGTGGAGCGGATCCGCGAGATCTGTACCGATGTGATGGAGGACAGCGGCTATATGCCGGTCTTTTTCGACGTGACAAAGACGGGGCGTCATCTGTGGGTGGCCGTCTATTTCCAGGTGTCGGAGAAGCTGGTGGATGTGCAGCAGTTCCGCACGGTCACGGCGGAGGTGAATCTTGCGGTGGCCAAGGAGTTCCCGGAGAGTACCTGCGAGCTGCTGCTGACCACCTCAGAGCGCAAGCGGCCCGGAAGCGGGAAAAGTGCGCTTCTTCAACAATCGTTGAGGAAAAGTTGAAATTCACTTGACTTTGCAGCGGTATACTGAGGATACTGAGAAAAGCAAACGGTACGGCCGCTTGCAGAAGAACGAGGATAAGTTCATGGCAACATTGATTTTAAGCTGCAGCACAGGGCAGGGACACAACTCCTGCGCCAAGGCTGTAAAGGAATATTATGACGCCCAGGGGGAGACTTGCGTTATAGAGGATACCCTGGACTTCGTCTCCCGGACGCTGTCGCGGGTCATCTGCTGGGGGCATACCACCATGTATCGCTATTTGCACTGGCTCTTCAAGCTGATCTACGGTTATAGTGAGAAGCATCCCGCCATCTTCCACGAAAAGTCCGGTATTTATCGTCTGCTGGCGCTGGGAACAGAGCGGCTTTGCAAGTACATACAGGATGGCGGCTTCGATACGGTGATCTGCACCCATATTTTTGCCTCTCTGATGATGACAGAGGTGCAAAAACGGTATCATCTGCCGGTGAGCATCGGCCTTCTGGCCACAGACTACACCTGCAATCCCGGCACGAAGGAGAGTCGGGTGGATGTACATTTCATCCCCGACGCATCGCTGAAGGTGGATTTTGATTCCCCGAACATTCAGGAAGAACAGTTTTGCTGCAGCGGTATCCCTATCCGCCAGATGTTCTATCACAGTACCGACAAGGCGGAGGCAAAACGTGCCTTTGGTATAGCGCCGGAGCATAAGCACCTCGTGATGATGTGCGGCAGTATGGGCTGCGGGCCGATGAAGCGTTTGACGTGGCTGCTGTCCCACCGGCTGACGGATCAGATGGAGATGTCGGTGGTGTGCGGTACCAACCGTCGCCTTCAAAAGAAGCTGCAGCGCCACTATAAGGACAACCCCAATATCCATATTCTGGGCTATACTAAGGATATGTCCCTCTTGATGGACAGTGCCGACCTCTATCTGACGAAGCCCGGCGGCATCAGCATTACAGAGGCGGCCATGAAGGCGCTGCCCATGGTACTCATTGATGCGGTGGCGGGCTGTGAGTATTATAATAAGTTCTACTTTATCCGCAAGGGCGGTGCCCGTACCGGAGCCTACAGTATGGAGATCTCCCGGATCTGCGTGACGCTGCTGGAGGACGAAAGAAAGCTGGATGCTATGCACCAGAGCCTTGCGGCTATGCCCAAGGATAATGCTGCCGAAATCATCTATGAACGGATGCATCAGATTGCGGCGGCGCGGCGCGATGGCGCTTCATCTGCACAGTGATTTTCGAAAACACACCGCTTGGGCGGTGTGTTTTTTGTCGCTGAAAAAGAAACAAAATATACGGATAATGTGCGGCCTATCGTGGGAATAGTGCTGAAAAATGTTGGGAAATAGGGAGAATTCTTGACAATTAAAACGTGATTATATAAAATGAAAAGGCGAAAGTGTTATGAGAAACACCTGTGATAATTATATAGCCAAAGCGGTCACAAACTGCAACTTGTGTGAAATGGGAAACCGGTGCAAAACCGGTACAGGCACCCCTGCTGTGATGTGGACGAAGGAACGCGAGATCATTGGAGAAATCCGAGAAGATGTTCCGGAGGAGGAAGCTAAGTCAGAAGACCAGCCGCTGCGGAGGGAAGCCTTTTCCGGGTGAGGAGGGAAAACGTCATAGGATGGGGCGTTAAGCCTTTTCTTGTTGCGTTCTCCGCCGGATGGCGGAGATTTTTTATTATGGAAAATTGCCTGCTGCACGCATTGGGCGATTGGAAATAGAAGGCAGGCCGCAGGGATCTGCCGACAGAATACTTCATATAAAGGAGAATGATATGTCAAAGAAAAAGTTTGGCAGCCGCATTGCGGCACTTCTGCTGGCATTGCTGCTGGCGGGACAGTGTGTTCCCGTTGCGCAGGTATATGCTGCGGAGGGGCCGGTGCAGGTTAGTTCGGCGGCAGATCTGCCTGCGGACATCCCTGCCGGTGCAACCTACGAGCTG